>WHTT01000012.1 GCA_009377605.1 Luteitalea sp. | reverse complement strand
AGACCACCAAATCACCCCCTCACCTTGTCACCCCCTCACCTTGTCACCCCCTCACCTTGTCACTGCCCGCCCGGAACTCGAGAGGCGCCCTCATCGTAGTACCCCCAAAACGAGTGGCGATCCTTCGGTCTCGAGTGGGTTCGCCAAGGGGCGCGTATGGAATTCCTCTTCTTCGGCGGAATCGTGCTGGCGGCGGCAGCGCTCGGAGCGCTCGTGCTGGGCGGCTTGTTCCTGCTCAAGGCGCTGGTTTGGGTGATCACCCTGCCGATTCGCCTCCTGTTCGGCTTGCTGTTCTTGCCGTTCCTGGTGTTGAAGCTCCTCGCTGTGGTGGCTGGTGTGATCCTCGTGCCGGTCCTTGCAGCGCTCTTGTTCGCCGGGCTTGGTGGTCTCCTGGTGATGCTGTTGCCAATCGTTCTCCTGCCGGTTGTCTTGATCGGTCTGGCTGTATGGCTCGTCGTGTCGCTGCTCTCACCCGCGACGATCTGATCTGGACAAGGAACCGGGTTCCTCTCGTTGTTGCATGAATGCGCGTTCGTAAGCGTCGCCAACACGCAGCACGGTGGCTTCGTCGAAGGGACGGCCAAGGATCTGGAGCCCTACCGGCAGGCGATCGCGCGTGAAACCGCACGGAACGCTCACCCCTGGGATGCCCGCCAGGTTGGCGCTCACCGTAAACACATCGGCTAAATACATCTGCAGTGGATCGTTCACCCGCTCGCCGAGACGGAAAGCGGGCGTCGGGCTGGTGGGGAGCACGAGCACGTTGAGCGTGTCGAACGCCTGTTCGTAATCGCGGCGAATGAGCGTGCGCACCTGCTGTGCCTTCAGGTAGTACGCGTCGTAGTAGCCGGCGCTCAGCACGTACGTGCCGAGCATGATGCGCCGCTTCACCTCGGCGCCAAATCCGGTGTCGCGTGTTCGGCTGTACATCTTCGTGAGGCCGTCATGCTCGTCGGTCGGCGCCCGGTAGCCGTATCGCACGCCGTCGTATCGAGCGAGATTCGAGCTGGCTTCCGCCGTCGCGACGAGGTAGTACACGGGAATCGCGTACCGCGCATGCGGCAGCTCCACGTCCGTGACCGACGCTCCGAGATCGCGTAGCGCCGCCACGGCTGCGTCGAACCGCGCCGTGACTTCTGGATCCACGCCGGTCTCGAGGAGGCGCCGAGGCACACCAATACGTAGCCCGCGGATGTTCCCGGTGAGCGCTGCCACGTAATCGGGCACGGGCTCGGACGCGCTGGTGGCGTCCCTGGGATCCGCGCCGGCGAGGGTGCCCATGAGGAGCGCCGCGTCGCGCACGACGCGTGTCAGCGGCGCCACTTGGTCCAGGGACGAGCCGAAGGCGAGAAGACCGTACCGCGAGATGCGCCCGTAGGTCGGCTTCAGGCCCACGATGCCGCACATTGCCGCCGGCTGGCGCACCGAGCCGCCTGTCTCCGAGCCGAGCGCGAACGGAACCAGGCGGGCGGCCACTGCGGCCGCCGACCCTCCGCTGGATCCCCCCGGGGTGCGATCGAGCGCCCATGGATTGCGTGTTGGCCCGAGCGCAGAGTTCTCGGTGGAGGAGCCCATGGCGAACTCGTCGCAGTTCGTCTTGCCGATGATCACGGCGCCGGCGGCGCGCAGCCGCGCGACGACCGTGGCGTCATAGGGAGGGACGAAGCCCGTCAGGATGCGCGAGCAGGCCGTGGTCGCCAGGCCACGCGTGCAGAGATTGTCCTTGATCGCGATGGGGACGCCGGCAAGCGGCAGCTTCGCCAGGGCGGTGCGGTCGCGGTCGAGCGCCGCGGCCTGCGCGAGCGCGGCGTCCGCGTCGACGGTCGTGAAAGCGTTCAGCGTCTGATTGACCTCGGTGATCCGTTCGAGCGACGCCTGGCAAACTTCCGTGGCAGAGACGTCGCCGCGGACCACCGCGCTACGAAGTTCTTCTGCGGTCCAGGTCGTCGGACCGGAATCAGGTTGCGCCTGGCCCCTGACCCCCTGACCGCTGTCTTTATCCACCGATGACTCTGGGGACCCTGAAGAAGCCGGCGCTTCGCTGAGCGTCCGGCGCATTGGCGAGGCTCTCGCGCGGATCGAGGCAGGGTTGCTTCTCGTCCGGACGCACGCGCATGGCTGGTGCGAGCACATGCGAGGTCGGAGGGACGCCGGTTGTATCGACCTCTCGCACCTGCTCCGCATAGGCGAGAATCTCGGCGATCTGACGTGCGTACAGCTCGCGCTCCTCCGGTGTGAGCTCGAGATGCGCCAGCGCGGCGATGCGATCGATGTCAGCCGTGGTCAACATCCGCGTCATTGTAACAGTCCGCGGAGCGTGGCGAGATTCCGCTCATCGAGCGCGTCGACCAATGCCCCGCGCGGGAGACGTGGATGCTTGGCAGTCTCGATGACCATCGGCAGGCGAGCCAACCGGCAATCGACACGTGTGCGCCCAGATACGGCATGGCCTGCTGCTATGATTGCATGATGAGATGCCTATGTTGTGCCTTGGCCCGCCGTCGCACAGCGAAGACGGCCTTGGCTCGCCGTCGCGCAGCGCAGGCGGCTGGCCTCCTTGCTGGCGTCCTGCTCTGGAGCGCGGCGACAACAGCTCATGCCTGGAGCTTCGATGTTCACCGCTACATCACTGACCGCGCCATCGCACTCTTGTCGCCAGAGATTCGACCCTTCTTCGAGAAGCACCGCGCCATGATCGTGGAGCACTCGATTGACCCTGATCTTTGGCGCAACGTGGGCTTCGACGAAGAGACTCCCAGACACTTCCTCGATCTCGACGCGTATGGGCCCTATCCATTCAGCGCGCTGCCACGCGACTATCACGAGGCCGTTCTGAAGTTCGGACCAGAGAAAGTGCGCGACAACGGCACGCTGCCATGGCGCACGCAGGAGATCTACGCGCGGCTCGTCCAAGCGTTTGCCCGCCAGCAGGATGATGCCGTGTCTTACGGTGCCGAGGATGTCAAGTTCTTCGCCGCCGTGCTCGCGCACTATGTGGCCGATGCGCATGTGCCGTTTCATGCCGTGACCAACTACGACGGTCAGCTGTCGAACCAGCACGGCATCCACGAGCGCTTCGAGAGTGAGCTGTTCTTTCGATTCCGGGACGAGCTGCACATTGCGCCGGCGCAACGACCTCCGATTCGCCGGCCACGCGACGAGATGTTCGAGGCGCTCATCGAGAGCGCTCGCCTCGCCCCGGGCGTCTTCGCCGCTGATACCAAGGCCATCGGTGCGCGCGAGATGTACGACGAGCGATACTACGAGACGTTCTTCGCGGAAGCGCGGCCGATTCTCGAAGGGCGAATGGGCGATGCCATCGCCGCCGTTGCTGCTGCCATCAACGGTGCCTGGGAAACGGCGGGAAAGCCGAACGTCTCAATCAACGGTCAACGGCGGCCCGAGCGTCGCCGGCTGACGCCGGGCAAGTGAAGGCGCCCCTCACTCCCACGTCTTGAACCGCGTCTGGTCTGCCGGCAGCTCGACATCGCGAAGCCAGATCGGCTGACCGATCGCCGGAAGGACCTGGACGTCGTAGCTACCGGCCGGAACCACAAAGAGCAGATAGCCGTCGCCCTTGTTGCTCCTACCAGCTTCTTCTGTGGCATTACCGCTCTTGTAGATGCTTGCGCGCCACGTCACGTCGCCCGGCTCGGTGGACGACCTTCGCCGGATCTGCAGCGCACCGTACCCGGGCTGGAGATTGACCATCTCCATGTGACGGCCTTGCTGATCGGGATAACGCTGGACGAGCCGCCGCTCCGCCCAGCGGATGCCGGCAACCTGTCCCTCACGCTCGCGCACCGCCTGGAGATCATAGAAGCCAGCGGGAACGTCCACGGTCGCCACGCCCGACGTCGCACGAATGGTTCGCGGGTCCGTTCGATTACCTGCCTTGAACACGCGAACCCGCGTCTCCGACGTCACCTCATCGGTTGCGTCGAATACACGGACCTCCAAGGTCAGAGGCTGGCCCGTGGCTTGGGGAACGGCGGGTGCCTGCGACGGTTGTGCAGTCTGGAGGGCTCCAACTGCTGGCAGACCCTGCACCACGCCGGCGCTTGGCACGACCACGGCACAGAGGACGACGGTCGCCCACACTTCGCGTTGCGTCATGGGCAACAGGGTAGCATGATGGAACCTGCGACCCCGATGCTATCGTAGAAGGCATCGTGATGGACGTGTTTCTCGTCCCGGTCGGCGACGGCAGATACGAGCCGTACTGTGAGGTCCCGGATGAGGATGTGGCACCCAGTGCCAGCGCGACCGGTTGGCGCCATCGTCTCGCTGCGCAGTTTCGCGAGATGCTTGCCGCAGCGGAGGCCGAGCGTGCTCGCGCACGCGAGGGGGCGTACGATGCCCATCCGACACGGTTGAGCACGCGTCTCAAGCAGCGGGCGCTGCACTGGATTGCGGAGCGCATCGCCGAGCAGCGCTTGTTGTGGCACCTGCGCCGGCAGACCGAGGTGGCGCTCGTCCATCCGGATGATATGGATGGTGACGAGGCGATGCGTGTCGTCCGAGCCGCGCTGGAACGAGATGCGACTCGGCATTGGCGCTGGTTGATCGTCGACGCGCTGTTGTTTGCGCTGTCGGGTGTGCTGGTCCTGGTGCCGGGGCCCAACATCGTGGCGTACTACTTCGCGTTTCGAGTGGTTGGTCACCTGCTGTCGTGGCGTGGTGCGAGGCAGGGGCTCGCCGGCGTCGCGTGGCATCAGACACCGAGTCGCGATCTCGCCGATCTCCGAACGGAGGTGGCGCACGACCGCACCGAGCGACGGACGCGCGTTCGCGAGCTGGCCGCGCGATTGCGCCTCGAGCACTTACCCACGTTCTTCGACCGGATGACGGTCGGAAGCGCGTGATATACTCCCCCGCGCCTTGAAGCTCCGCGACCTCGCCGAACGCCTGCAGTGCCGGCTCGAAGGTGATGGCACCCTCGAGGTGACGAGGGTGGCCGGCATCGAGGACACCGGACCGGGCGACCTCACCTTTTATGCAAATCCGCGCTACGCGCAGAAGCTTCACACGACGCGTGCCACGGCCGTCATCGCAGCGGAAGGCGTCGAGACGCCATGTGCCACGCTGCGCTCGCCGCATCCCTATCTAACGTTTGCCCAGGCGCTGGAGCTGTTACACCCACAAGCGCAGGATGTTCCAGGTGTGCACGAATCGGCAGTGGTGGCCGACACGGCGCGTCTCGGTCCCGATGTGTTCGTGGGGCCCTTTGTCGTGATCGAGCGAGGCGTTGTCATCGGAGCGCGCTCGATCGTGCACGCCTTCGTGTACGTCGGCGAGGGCGCGGTCGTCGGCGAGGGCTGTGTGATCCATTCCCACGTCACGATTCGCGAGCGGGTCACGTTGGGCCATCGCGTCGTCGTGCAGGACGGCGCCGTGGTGGGGGGCGACGGCTTTGGCTTTGCCCAGCGGCCGGATGGATCGCATCACAAGATCCCGCAGATCGGCACGGTGATCATTGGTGACGACGTGGAGATTGGCGCGCTCGCGGCCATCGATCGGCCGTCGGTGGGAACGACCGTCGTCGGACGCGGCACGAAGATCGACAACCTCGTGCAGGTGGCCCATGGGGCGAAGATCGGCGAGCATGTGCTGCTGGCGGCTCAGGTGGGTGTCGCCGGGAGCACGGTGATCGAGGATCGAGTGACACTGGCTGGACAGGTTGGCGTCGCCGGACACCTGACCGTGGGGCGTGGCACCGTCGCCACGGCACAGACCGGCATCCCCAACTCGGTCGAGCCTGGCTCGTTCATCTCCGGGTATCCGGCGATCGACAATCGCGAGTGGCTCAAGGCGTCTGCCATCTTTCGCCGTCTTCCAGAGTTGAAGAAGCGGCTCAGCACGCTCGAAGAGCGGGTTGGGGAATTGGAGCAGAAACGACGAAGGACACGGACGTCAAACCACGAAGGACACGAAGGTTAAACCACCAAGGACACGAAGGTTCAACCACGAAGGACACGAAGTTCACGACGGAAGAATTTCGATTGGTTTTCTTCGTGCTCTTCGTGTTCTTCGTGGTGAAACTCTTCGTATTCTTCGGTCGACCTTCCTATATCTTCGTGGTGCCACGAGCCTTGGCCCCACCTTGTCACCCCCGACCTTGTCAGCCATAATCAACTTACATGTCGCTCTTCCACCATCGTAGAGCAACGAGATCCGGGCTGCTTGCGGTCATACTGGTCTGTTTCGTGGTGTTGGCCGGTGACGCGGCCGTGCGACCGCCGCCCCTCGACCACGAAATCACGACACTGCCGAACGGTCTGACCGTCGTCCTGCACGAAGACCACTCCACGCCCATCGTGAACGTTCAGATTTGGTATCACGTCGGGTCTCGTGACGAACGGCCCGGCCGGACCGGCTTTGCGCACCTCTTCGAGCACATGATGTTCAAGGGGACCGAGAACGTGACGTCCGAGGCGCACACGTCGTGGATTGCGTCGATTGGAGGGCAGAGCAACGCATTTACGACCGAAGACGCGACCGTCTTCCACGAGACCGTGCCTGCGCAGTACTTGCCGCTCGCCTTGTGGCTCGAGGCCGATCGCATGGCCTCGCTCAAGGTCGAGGAGCAGACGTTCAGGACCGAGCGCGAGGTGGTCAAGGAGGAGCGAAGGCAGCGCGTCGAGAGCCAGCCGTATGGCCGGTTGAGCGAGATCATCTACGATCAAGCGTACACGAGGCATTCATACAAGCATCCGGTCATCGGCAGCATGGCCGACCTCGAAGCGGCCTCCATTGAGGAGGTGCGTGCGTTTCATGAGGCGTACTACCGTCCCGACAACGCCACGCTGGTCTTGGCGGGCGACTTCGATCCCAAGGTGGCGCGCGATCTCATCCAGCAGTACTTTGGTCGTGTGCCGAAGCCGGCGAAGCCGGTGGTCCGCGATATTCCGCGCGAGCCACCGCAAACCGCTGAGAAGCGGCTGACGCTCGAAGAGGAGTGGCCCCTTCCCGTTGTCGTGGTCGCGCATCATGTGACATTCGATGGAAACCCGGACTCCTATCCGCTGCACGTTGCGGCGAAGATTTTGTCGGACGGACAGAGCTCACGGATTTACCGCCGCCTTGTGTACAAAGAGGGATCGGCCGTCACGGCGTTTGGCACCGCGAGCCTGAACGAAGACCCGAGTCTCTTCTATGCCGCTGCGATCGTGGCGCCGGGCCATGAGCCGGAAGAGGTGGCCAACGCCCTGATCGACGAGCTGGAGAAGCTCGGGAAGGAGCCCGTGAGCGAGCATGTGCTCACGCGCGCGAAGAACCAGTTTGCGCGTGACTACATCGTGATGCGACAGACCGTGAGCGGGAAGGGTCAGCAACTGGGACACGCCGTCGTCATTCACAACGATGTGACCACGGCTGATGGTGAGTTCGACATCTTTCAGGGCTTGACCGCGGATGATGTCCAGCGTGTGGCGCGCACCTATTTCAAGTCCGAGAGCCGAACGGTGCTGACCATTCTGCCGAAGGGCATGCGCGAGACCGGTGCGAACGGCCGTTGAGGGTCGCCCCGGGGGACAGGTAACGATGGCAGCCTATACATCTATCTATGCGCTGGCGATAGCGGCGCTTCTGACGCTGACCGGTCTGACTGCGGTACAGGAGCGCCCGCCGCAGCCGCTGCCCATTGAGGGCGAGCTCGAGTTCCCACCGTACGAGATTCGCACGCTCTCCAACGGCCTGCGTGTTGTCGTGGTGTTGCACCACGAGCAGCCTGCCGTGACGGCGCGATTGCTGGTACAGGCGGGTGCGGCGATGGACCCGCGGGAAAAGCCAGGCGTCGCGTCCCTCATGGGGCTGCTGCTCGACCAAGGCACGGGCAAGCGTTCGGCCCAGCAGATCGCGGACACGATCGATTACATCGGCGGCTCGCTGGTGACCGGCGCCGGGACGGACCTGAGCTTCGTGCAGGCGCTCGTCATGAAGGACAGCTTCGACGATGCGTTGGATCTCGTGGCCGACATCGCGCGCAATCCCGCGTTCGCGCCGGAGGAGATCGAGCGGCAGCGCAGCCAGCGCCTGTCCGCGTTGAAGGTGAACTACGAGGACCCGGACTACGTCGCCGACTCGACGATCGATCGCCTGGTGTACGGATTTCACCCGTACGGCATTCCGGCCGAGGGGACGCCGGAATCGCTTGCGAGCATCACACGCGACGATCTCGCCGAGTTCCATGGGCGCTGGTTCGTTCCCAACAATTGCTTGCTGGCCATTGTGGGCGATCTGACGGCGGAAGAGGCCTTCAAAGGCGCGGAGCGTGTGTTCGGCAACTGGCAGCGCGGCGAGCTCCCGAGCCTCCAAGCCACCGATCCGCCACCGCCGGCACGCCGGGTCGTGGTAGTCGATCGGCCAAACGCCGTGCAAACGGAGATCCGCGTCGGTCAGATTGGGATTGCACGCAAGCATCCGGACTACATGCCGCTCATGCTCGCGATCAACGTGCTGGGCGGCGAGGGCGCGAATCGACTGCACAACGTGCTGCGATCCGAGCGGGGCCTCACCTACGGTGCCTCGGCCGACATGGATCCGCTCAAGCAGAGCGGCGATATCATTGCGAGCACCGATACACGTTCCGAGAGCACTGGAGAAGCACTGCGCCTCGTGATCGACGAGTTCTGGCGGATGCAGCGCGAGCCGGTCGGCCAGCGCGAGCTCCAAGGCGCACAAGACTACCTCACGGGCAGCTTTCCCCTCGACATCGAGACACCCGACGCGATAGCCATGCAGGTGCTCAACACGCTCTTCTACGACCTCGGTGTCGACGAGCTCGAGACTTACCGTGATCGCGTGAAGGCCGTGACCGTTCAGGACGTGGCCCGCGTGGGGCGAGAGTATCTCCGGCCGGATCGCTTGTCGATCGTGCTCGTCGGTGACGCGGGCAAGATCGCGCCGCAACTGCAGGCAATCGGGATCGACGAGTTCGAGCAGGTCGCCTTGGCGGACCTGGACTTCACGACAGCAGACTTCCTGCCACGTGCCGTGGCCACGCCGGCCGCACGGTGAATGGCTTCCGTCATGATCTCCTGCGGCGAGCCCTCAGGTGATCTGTACGCCGGTGCGCTCGTGGAGCGCTTGCGTGCCATCGATCCGGCGACAACGGCATTTGGATTCGGCGGACCGCGCCTCGTGGCAGCGGGCGCCGCGCTCATCGGCGACTATCGTGGCTTCGCGGTGACCGGCCTGACCGAGGTGATTCGCCAGCTACCGCGTACGTATGGCATGTATCGGCGTCTCCTCGCGGCGGCGCGCTCGCGCCGGCCGGACGTCTTCGTCGCCATTGACTTTGCAGACTTCAACTTTCGGCTCGGCCGTGCCCTTCACCGAATGGGCATACCGATCGTCTACTACGTCGGCCCGCAGCTCTGGGCCTGGCGATCGGGCCGACTCACGGCGATGAAGCAGTTCGTCCAACGCGTGCTCGTCATCTTTCCGTTCGAGGACGCCATCTACCGCGATGCGGGCATTCCGGTGACGTTCGTAGGTCATCCACTCGTCGAGTTGATCGAGGTGCGCGAGGATCGAGCGGCGCTCCTGTCCCGGCTCGGGCTCAGGCCGGACCGTCCGACCGTTGCCTTGCTGCCGGGGAGCCGGCCCAACGAGGTGAGGGCGATTTTACCAGTGCTGCTCGCGGCGGCGCGTCTGATTGCGGATGCCCAGCGCGACACCCAGTTCGTCGTCGCACGTGCTCCAGGCCTCGACGATCAGCTGTTCGCCGAAAGCAAGGTGGCACCGGTTGTCGAGGGTGCGACCGACGAGCTGCTTGCGGCTGCCGACCTGGTCGTCACGGCATCCGGCACCGCGACCGTGCAGACGGCGCTTCACGAGAAGCCCATGGTGGTCGTCTATCGCCTCTCGCCGCTTACCTATGCTGTTGGTAAGCGTTTCGTGAAGATCGACACGTACGGCATGGTCAACTTGGTAGCAGGCCGAAAGATCGTGCCCGAGCTGATCCAGGATAGCCTCACACCGGAAGCGGTCGCGGCGCACACGCTGCGATACCTCACGGACTCTGCACACCATGAGGCGACGCGCGACGCCGTACGCCAGGTCAAGTCGCGCCTCGGTGGCCCAGGTGCCAGTCGCCGTGCTGCCGAAGCCATCTTGCAGGTCGCCGGTCGAGGCTAATCGTCGCTGAGCCCCTGAGCCGTAATCCTCGACCCTCTGCGCTATCATCCATCGGGTGACCCAGCCTCAGATCCTGCTCCTGATCCTGCTCGCTGCGACGGTGGCGCTCTTTGTCTGGCACCGCTGGCGCCACGATCTCGTGGCGGTGGCCACGCTCGTCGCCGCGGTATTGCTGGGCCTCGTTCCCATCGACCGGGCGTTTCTCGGCTTCAGTCACCCCGCGGTTATCACCGTCGTGGCGGTGCTCATCATCAGCCACGGCCTCCGGAGCTCCGGCGTCGTGGATGCAGTGGCGCAGCAACTGCAACCGCTGACCCGCGGGCGGCTGCTGCACATCGGCGTGCTCCTGGTGACCGTGACGGTGGCGTCCGCATTCATGAACAACGTCGGGGCGCTTGCGCTACTGCTGCCGGTTGCGCTGGCCACGGCCGCCGAGCGGCAACGGGCGCCGGCGACGCTGCTGATGCCGCTCGCCTTCGCAAGCCTGTTGGGGGGGATGACCACGCTCATAGGCACGCCGCCGACCATCATCATCGCTGCGTATCGTGCGGAAGCGCTCGGTACGCCCTTTGCCATGTTCGACTATATGCCCGTCGGCCTCGCGGTGGCCGCCGTCGGCGTGGCATTCCTCGTGTTGGTTGGCTGGCGGTTGGTGCCGGCCGAGCGGCGCAGCGCGGGTGCGGGACAGCCGCTCTTCGAGGTCGAACGCTACGTTGCCGAGGCGCGGGTGCCCCTCGAGAGTCCAATCATCGGCGAGCCGCTGGGATCGGTGCGAGAGGAGAACGATGACGTCATCGTCGTCGGCGTCGCGCACGGAGCGACGCGACTGGCAACGGCGCCGGGCCGGCTCGTTGCCGCGAACGACATCCTGCTCGTGCGTGGCGATCCTGATCCGTTGCAGCATCTCGTCGATCGCTATCACTTGGAGCTTCTCGACAGCGGTGCCAGTACCCGCCCAGCGGAAGAGCCAAGCGCCGAGCAGAGCGACGATTCCCAGAAGAAGGAGGTCCCGCAACAGCGCGTGTTCGCCGAGGCCGTCATCCGAACCACCTCGCCGCTCGTGGGTCGATATCCCAGCTATTTGAGCTGGTTGACCGACGATCGCGTGGCGTTGGTCGCGGTGGCGCGCGCCGGCCGGCCGATCGATACGCGACTGACCGACCTCACGCTGCAAGCCGGCGACGTGTTGCTCCTGCAGAGCGCGCCGGACGAAACGGACCGCATCTTCGACGCCGGGCTGCTGCCTCTCGCGCGGCGGCCGATTCGGCTCGGGCAACCCCGGCGTATCATCACCGCGCTCGTCGTCTTTGGCGCCGCACTCGCGCTTGGGTCCAGTGGTGTCGTCTCGCTGCCGCTGGCGCTGATTGCTACCGCAGCCGTGTACGTGGTGCTCGGGATTCTCTCCGAACGGGAGCTATACAGCGATGTGGACTGGCCGACGATTGTGTTGCTCGGGGCGATGTTGCCGCTCGGTGAAGCACTGGAGCGCACTGACACGACCACGCTCTTTGCCAATGGCATCCTGTACCTCACCCAGGATCTGACACCCGTGGCGGTTCTGACCTTACTACTCGTGGCGACGATGATCGTGTCGGACATCGTCAACAACGCCGCGACCGCGCTCGTCATGGCGCCGATCGCGCTGCAGCTCTCGAGGTCGCTGGAGTGCAACGGCGATCCGTTCTTGATGGCGGTGGCCGTCGGCGCATCCTGTGCGTTCCTGACACCGGTCGGACATCAGTCCAATACCATCGTGATGGCACCCGGAGGCTATCGGTTCGGCGATTACTGGCGGGTCGGGCTTCCGCTCGAGCTTGTCATCGTCGCCGTGGCCGTTCCAGCCATCCTCTTCGTATGGCCTCTTTGAGAACGAAGTAACTGGGCTCGCACCCGCAACCCGGCACTCAGCACCTCGCGCCTTACACGTAACACTCTGCACCTTCTTTGACGCCCCGAGCCGCGCCCTGTAGATTAGTTCTCCATGAATCACCGCTACCTGTTGTGGTGTTTGCTTGTCTGCACGCTGACTGTCGTGCCCTCGTCCACAAGGGCCACGGTCGTCGTGCCCGCTGATCTGAACGAGCTCGTCCGCGATTCGCTCGCCATCGTGCGCGGGCGTGTCGTGAGCGTTCGTGCTCGTCAAGGCACGGGCCGTCAGATCGAGCGGCTCGTGAACGTCGAAGTCATCACCTACTACAAAGGAGATCTCGGGAAGAACGTTGTCTTTCGCGTGCCAGGCGGGACGCTCGGCCGGTATCGCACGCTGGTGATTGGCGCACCCAAGTACGTGGATGGAGAGGAGGTCGTCTTGTTCCTCAACGCCCGCGCGCGATCGACGCCCCATGTGCTGGGGCTCTTCCAAGGCACGTACCGCGTGCTCGATGACGAGGTCGCGGGGAGGCGTGTGGTCGTGCCGGCAGGTCTCGAGGCGACGTCACGCACGCACCGGGTGGTTCGCGGTGACGGTTCCCGTCGACCGGTCGCGCTGAGCACGTTCGAGGTGACGCTCCGCCAGCTCGTCGCGTCCGCGGCGGGGGCGCGGCGATGAAGGGGCCCAAGGCGCTCGGAGCAGCCCTCTTGGTGGTGGCCGTGATCGCGTCACCAGCCTTGGCCTACTTGAAGCTTGGCGTGCGTGTCGAGGAGCAGATGGTGGCTCTACGGTGGGCCGATTTCCCGGTGCGCTACTTCGTCAGTAATCAGATCGTGCCCGGCGTGACGCGGACGGACCTCGACGAGGCGGTTCAGCGCGCTGCGCAGTCGTGGGAAGGCGTACCAACCGCGTCGATCACCTTCGCGCGTGGGGGCTTCACGGACGCGCTGCCTGGCGAGGAAGATGGGATGAGCACGTTGGGTTTCGAAGACCGGCCCGAGCTCGAGCGCGTGCTCGGCGCGACGAGCATCACGATCGACATCGTGAACGGTGAGATCCTGGAGGCTGACATCTTCCTCAATGCTGCGTTTCCCTGGACGACAGCGGGCCGTGGTGAGCCGGGGCGGTTCGACGTGGAATCGATCGCGTTGCACGAGCTTGGGCATCTGGCCGGCCTCTCGCACTCGGCCCTCGGCGAGACCGAGCTCGTGGCGGGGGGCGGGCGGCGCGTGCTGGCTGCTGGGGCGGTGATGTTTCCCATCGCGTTCTCGCCGGGCAGCATCGAGGGACGGATCCCGATGGCCGACGATATCGCCGGCCTGTCGGATCTCTATCCGGCTGGCGGCTTCCGGATGCGTACGGGCAGCATCAGTGGACGCGTCACGAAGAACGGCCGCGGTGTCTTTGGTGCGCACGTCACGGCGTTCAACTTACGTACGCGCCAGTTCGTCGGGGGCTTCTCGTTGTCAGACGACGGCCGGTTCGTGATCGCTGGCGTCGAGGCCGGGCCGTGGCTCGTGCGCGTCGAGCCGCTCGACGATGGTGATCTTGATAGCTTCTTCGACGACATGGGTCGGATCGATGTCGACTTCCTGGCTACGGTGCATGACAAGCTCGCGCACGTTGAGGCGGGCCACGATACCGGGGAGATCGCGATCCCAGTGAGGTCGCGATGATGCGATCCTTGCTGCTCTCCAGCGCAGCGGTGCTGCTGCTGGTCCATACGGCGGCCGCTCAGGGGGTGCCGGCCGGGCGTCACGCCGGCGGTCGATCGCGCCCACGAGAGCCTGCCCAGGCACGCGATCAAGGTGCGGCCACACCGGAGTCCGGATCAAAGGGTGAATCGCGTCTGCGTGGACGGTTCGAGATCACCATTGGCGGGGCGTGGTGGAGCGACGCGGGGCTCGGCCAGACCACGGGATCGATTCCCGGTAACGGGGTGCCTGAAGGAGATGACTTCGCCCTGTTCGAGACCACGACACGGATTACTTCTGCGCCGGCCGTGGAAGGGATGATCGGATATCGGCTGAGCCCGAACGTCGCGCTCGAGGCCGGCGCGGGGCTTGGACGGCCACAGATTCGAACCATCGTCAGCAGCGACGTCGAGGTGCCGGACACCGTCACGGCGACCGATCGTCTCACGCAGCTGATCATCGACGGCGCGCTCGCCGTGCGCTTGCCGCGGCTCGAGATTGCGCGCGCGATACCATTCGTGCGGGGCGGTGCTGGATATGTGCGCCAACTGCACGAGGGGCGGCAGATCGTCGACACAGGGCAGGTGCTCTTCGTCGGCGCTGGTATGACGTATCCTCTGATGACGCGGTCGCGAGGCGTGTTCCGGGGGCTTGCCTTGCGCGGCGAGGCCAGGGCTGTTTGGTTCCGCGACACCTTCGAGCTCGACGAAGCAAGAGGTGTGACCGTCAACGGGGCCCTCGGTCTCACGGTGCGCTTTTGAGCCATTCGAGTCGAATGGCTGAATCCTGATTCCTGAGATGTCCTGGTCCATTCGTATCGCGACCGTTTCCGGTATCCCGATCTACCTCCACGTCACATTTGTGGCGTTCATCGTCTTCCTCCTGCTCAGCGGGTGGCATACGGGCGAAGGCGTGGCGCAGGCCGTCGGCCGGGTGGTGTTCGTGCTCGCGATCTTCGGCACCGTCGTTTTGCACGAGTTCGGCCACGCGCTCACCGCTCGACGGTTCGGGATTCGGACGCGCGACATCACGCTGCTGCCAATCGGTGGCCTGGCGAGGCTCGAGCGGATGCCGGAAGACCCGCGGCAAGAGCTCTGGGTGGCGCTGGCAGGGCCGGCCGTCAACGCCGGATTGGCGATCCTCACGTTCGTCGTGTTGCTCCTCATTGCGCCGCAGGTGCCGGTGTGGCAACTGCTGACGGAGCGTCCCGAAGGGGCGTCTAATGTAGGGCGCGACTTCCTCTATATCAACGTTGCGCTCGCGCTGTTCAATTTGATTCCGGCATTCCCCATGGACGGCGGACGTGCCTTGCGTGCGTTGCTGGCGACGCGCTTCGACTACGTGCGCGCTACCGAGATCGCCGCGGCGCTCGGACAAGGGCTCGCGATGTTGTTCGGCTTCCTTGGTCTCTTCACGAACCCGGTGCTCGTGTTCATCGCTCTCTTCGTCTGGTTGGGGGCTTCCGCGGAGAGCTCGATGGTCAGCCTGAGATCTGCCCTGGCGGGTGTGCCGGTCTACCGCGCGATGATTACCGAGTTCCACACACTCCGGGGCGAGGATCTGCTGCAGCGCGCCGCGGATCTGGTCATCAGTGGCTCGCAACAGAACTTCCCGGTCGTAGAGGATGGACGGCTCATCGGGGTGCTCACGCGCGACAGCTTGATCAAGGCGGTCACCGAGAAGGGGCTTGCCGCGCAGGTGAGCGAGGCGATGAGCACGACGTTCGGCGTCGTGGACGCCCGCGAGATGCTCGATCGCGCGCTGGCTCGGTTGCAGGAAGCTGGCGGGCCCGTGCTCCCGGTATTGGATGGGTCTCGCCTCGTCGGCCTGCTGACATCCGAGAACATCGGCGAGTTCGTGATGCTCCGTAAGGCAGGGGCGTAGCGCGCCGACGCGACTGAAGATAACTTTAGTAAATCATACATTAGTAACATACACTTTACTAAAATGCCTCGGTCCGCTATCATCGTCCTTCATGGCCAGGGCGCTGATAGACCGCGAGGGCGAGCTTGCCATGTTGCGCGGCGCATTGAGCGAGCGTCCGGCACTCGTCGTGCTGCGCGGCCGCCGGCGCATTGGCAAGAGCTTTCTCTTATCGGTGGCCGTTGCTGGGGAGCGCGTGCTCAGCTTTCAGGCTGACGAGCAAGACGAGCGTGGACATCTCGCTCTCTTTGCCCGGGAGGCTGCTCGTCTGCTGCCGACCCTGGCGCCGCTGGCCTTCGCCTCGTGGGAGGACGCGCTGCGCTTCGTCGATGCAGAGGCTCGGTCAGCGCCCCTCGCGGTCGTTCTCGATGAGTTCCAGTGGCTCTGCGAAGGGCAGCCGGCGCTCCCGTCGATGCTCCAGCGTCACTGGGATCGATGGCAGCGAGACGAGGTGCCGATCGTCATGATCGTCGCGGGGAGTGCCCTCTCGTTCCTCGAGGGCTTGTTGGGCCATGGTTCCCCACTCCACGGCCGCGCGACGTTTCGGCCATTACTCGGGCCGCTCGACTACCGGCAGGCGCGTGGGTTCACGAGTCGGCACGATCCAGAGTATCTCCTCCGCCGGTTTGCCATGCTCGGTGGCACGCCGCAGTATCAAGCCTGGGCCGGCGACCTTTCGCTGGCGGGCATCCTGCGGGAGCGGATCCTGGTCCGCGGTCGCCCGCTGTACGACGATCCCCTCCATCTGTTGCGAGGTGGTGAGGGGATCAGGTCGCCGGGCAGCTACCTCTCGGTGCTGTGGTCGATCGCCCGGGGAGATACCAAGTTCAACGAGATTTCCAGCCGCACTGGGTTGGTGGGGCCCAGCTTGGCAAATCGGCTCGACCGCCTCCAAGAGTTGGCGTACGTCGAGCTCCGGACGCCGTGTGTGCCCGGTGCGCGGGCCCGCCGGGGTTCCTATCGGATCGCGGATCCATACGTCCGCTTCTGGTTCCGATACGTCTTTCCAAATCGTAGTCGGCTCGAGCTGGGCCGGGTCGAAGAGGTCGCCAGCGAGATCGAAGCCGACTTCGACAACCACATGGGCCCCGTCTTCGAGAGTTGCTGCCGCGCCTGGGTCGCACGCTATGCACCGGCCGACGTCGCCGGGCGAGTTGACGAGGTCGGTGCGTGGTGGTCTCGAGACGGCCGCTTGGAGATCGACGTTGTCGCGCACCACACCGGGCGATATACGCTGCTCGGCTCGGTCACGTGGGCGACAACCGTCGGCGGCCGTGAATGCAGCGAGCTCGACACCGCCCGCGACCAGCTCGGCGCGAACGCCGCACGCGCGCAATTGGCGCTCTTCGCGCGTCGAGGCTTCACGCCCCAGCTTCGCGAGCGTGCGGCACGAGAGCAGCTGTCGCTCGTCAGCGCGCGAGATCTCTTCGCGTGACGTATCAAGACGATTCTGCTCGACGGCTCTTGACCAGCTTCACAGGGCGCCGTCAGGTGTCGGCTTCGATACCGTCGTAACGGGCGAAGGAGACGCCACGTGCCGTGAGCTCGTCCACCACCTGAGTGGATGATGGTGCTACAGCGGACGACGAGCGAACGACCGCACAGCGAGGATGAGCGTCAGGGCGGTGAATCCTACCGCCCACCAGACCATGAGCGGCGTGGGCACCGCGGCCACGGAGAACACCGCCGCACCGAGGTCACGCACCACTGGCGGCTGCAGATGATACGCCGCGAGCCTCCACATCGCGTCGGGCGGGCTGATCAGGCTGGCGACGATGCCGATGGTCTTGGCCGATTCGATCCCGCCGAAGGCGCCCACCTGCTCCACCCAGCCACCGATGAACGCGATGCCGTAAAAGCCGAGCGCCATGACGCCATTCGTGACGGTACTGAGCCGGGTTCCGCCGGCAATCGAGACGGTCAGCAGCAACGTGACCTCGAGAAGCATCAGCGGAAGCGCGCGATCGACGTTGATGGGGGCAAAGTGCGCAATGACCCACACGCTGAGCAGCACGCCTCCCGTCAAGAGCAATAGGTATGTCGCCACGATCAGGAGGTGACCGAGCCACTTGCCGAGGACGATATCGGCGTGGCGGATCGGCTTGGAGGCGAGGGTCTGCATCACGCCGGAATCTATCTCGCCGGAGAGCGCATCGACCGGCAGCAGGACGGCGAACAGCACCGAGAGAAAGTTCGCCGCGTACAGCCCTGCAAGCGTCAGCAGCGTCAGCACGATCTGCCGTTCGACGAAGGACGTGCGCGGGTTGCGCACCATCTCGGCGTGTGCGAAGAAGAGCGCCGTGCCGAAGACGATCAGAAAGGCCATCGCGCAAAGCGCCGCGGCTGAAACGATGCGGCGGCGGCGCGCTTCCGAGAGCGTGAGGTGTGCGATCGTCAGCAGGCTGCGCATGGTCGGCTACCCGGGTCTCTGATCCTCACCAATCACTTCGACGAACCACGCCTCGAGCGACTTGCGACGAGCATGCACAGCGTAGACTCGTACGCGTCGATCGACGATCCAGCGCACGACCTCAGGAATCACGCTCTCGGTCGCCACGCGCATTTGGAGGGAGTCATTGCCCGTCTGGGCGATGTTGGTTCCGAAGTGGAGCAAGCCTTCGAGGAGACACGAGTCGATGGGTGCCAGGCGTATCTCGATGTCGAGGCTCGCTGGTTGGCCCGCCAGCGCCAGCTCATGGACAACGCGCCCCTGCTTCACGAAGGCGACACGGTCGCACGTGGCTTCGACCTCGCTGAGCAGGTGCGAGTTCAGAAAGACGGTGGTGCCCCGCGCCCGCAGCTCGCCGATGATGTCGCGTACGAGCAGCCGGCCGAGCGGGTCCAGGCCCGAGGTCGGCTCGTCCAGGAAGACGAGATCCGGGTCGTTGATGATCGCCTGCGCCAGGCCCGCCCGTTGCAGCATGCCCTTGCTGTAGCCCCTGAGCGGGCGATCTGCAGCATCCGGCAGGTCGACCAGCGCAAGCAGCATCTTCACAGAGGTCGTCTTACCGGCGCCGTTCGGGCCGAGGAAGCCGAAGACCTCGCCTGCGCCAACCGACAGCGTGAGATCGGCGACCGCCAGCGTGGGACCGAACTGCTTGCCGAGCGCGTGTGTCTCGATGACCGGCACGTTCAGCGGACTGAGTTTGCCATCGCCAGAGCCTGAGACATCCCTTGTATGCTCACCAGGGCGAAGACACGACCTTCGCTCGACCAGAGGACGAGATTCGTGGGCGAGTGATTCGGTGGTCGGTGCTCGATGGCCACGCCGGGGTTGCCCGCGATATCGACTTGCTTGAACGACCTGGCGGTTGGCGGCACCGGCACGAGTAGCGTCGTGTTCCAATCGATCATCTGTGCGAACCGGCGCGCCTCCTCACGTGGCAGGCCGAGTATTCGCAGCCCGATCTCTCCGAGCGACGCAGCATCGACGCCCGCAGGCATCGTCACGTCCGGCGACTGCGCTTGGAAAAGTCTCGTTCGCCGGCCGCCGTGCTCGTATCGCACCATGACGACGGGCGGCACGCGTACCGTGACGATCTGTCCGTCGAGGCCGTCAGGGGCGCGCAGGTCGGTGATCCCCAGTGCTTCCATCACCTGCTGCAGCCGGGTCGCATCCGCGGTGACGAGCAGTTCGTGCTCGCCGCGGACTGACATCTCGATGATCTTCGTATCGTCCGGCAGCCAGCGTGGCACCCGTACATCGAACCCGGCGACCGTCGCCGCTTGCTCGATTGAAGCCACCGCAAGAGGTGGGCCCGGGTCCTGCAGCACCTGAACGTGATCGCCAATCAAGCGCTGCAAATCGAGCTGCCGTGCTTCGAGCGCATCGAGGCGGTTCGGATCGACTGGAATCGCGACAAAGTTCACGACGCGGAAGAGCGCCAGGAACGATGCGGCGGAGGCGCGCACGCTTGGCAGGGAGAACAGTGCCGCGACAGCCACGGCGCCGATGACCAACGGCACCAATCGTCGGAGCGGCGACCAGTGCGACCCCGACGGTGCTTCCTGGGCTCGCAAGCGCGCGCGCAACTGTTCCGCGAACTGCAGCGACGGGTCGCGCCTGAGCGCGTTCACCCAAGTGTCGTCCATGGTAGATCTCCTCGAAATCGGCGTCTCTCACCAACGAGCCCGCAGCGTTTGCACCGCTCGGTGAAGGATCGTGCCGACGTTGGTTTCACTCAAGCCAGTTGTTGCGGCGATCGCCCGATTCGTCATCCCTGCGCCATATTTCAGCGCCAGCAGCTCCCGTTCGCGTGCCGGCAGCGTGGCCAGGAGCGCGGCGAGCCGCTCGGCGTCTGCCCCCTGTACAGCCGCGTCTTCCGGCGTCCCCGCGTGCGCGGCGATCGATGCCGCCTGCTCGAGGGGCACGTTGATGCGACGACCGCGAAGGTGGTCTGCCGCGACGTTGCGCGCGATGCTCAGGAGCCAGGTGCTGAACGCCGCCAGATCACGCCGGTATCGATGCCGGGCGAGCCAGGCTTTCTCGAACGTGCGTCCCGTGAGATCCTCCACCTCGGGGATGTTGCCGAAGCGGTAGCGAAAGAAGTTGTAGACGCGGGGGAGCTGTTCCGCGTAGACGGCGTCCCAGTCTGGCTCCGCGGCAATCCAGCGTGTGAGCCGCCCCGGCATCGTCTGCTCGAAGGCCATCTGGTCTTATATACGCGCGTCCGGCGAACCTATCACAGGAGCTCTGTATATATGCGCATCGCGGCATAATAAGTGACGCTAGCTCACGAGGTCGCGCGAGTGCAGATACCATTTCCACGCCGTTTCCGAATAAGCCGCGCCGTGATCCGCTCGGCGCGTGCGAATCGCAGTGCGTTGCTCTGTGGTTTGATCGCTGTAGCAACGACTCCTCAATCACTCGAAACGCAATCGCCCTCGCCGGAAGAGTGGTCTCGGGCGGACCTCGCCATCGTGCGATTGCCCCCGTCGACCTTCACCGATTTGCCGGCGAAGGTGCAGGCGGAGCTGCAGCAGCGTGGCTGCACCGTTCCACAGACATTCGGTGGCGGACGTCCACACAACGTCATCAGCGGTCGGTTCACGACCTCCGAGCAGCTGGACTTCGCGGTGCTCTGCTCAGTGAACCGGTCGTCGTCCATCCTGGTGTTTCGCGGCGGCTCGGCGAGGGAGGTTGCAGAGATCGCCCCGATCCCGGACGCTGGCTATCTGCAGGTCGTGAATCCGGGCGAGATTGGTTTCTCACGGGCGATCAGCACTGTAGACGCGGAGTACATTCGCGAGCATCACGAGCAGTACGGCGGACCTGAGCCGCCTTCGGTGCTCGATCATGACGGCATTGACGATGCGTTCGCCGAGAAGGCGTCCGTGGTGTGGTACTGGCACGACGGGCGCTGGCTGCGCCTGACCGGGTCTGACTAGGAATCGCACGGTTCGACCCGACCGGCTTTGCGGGTTGCGCCTCATAGGGCACGATGCATTGGAGTCCGCGGGCGTGCGTTCTCCCGGGCCGGGACGATATGAGCACGAGAGTACGAGCGACTCGACGTCGTCGTACGACGAGCACACTCGATGTCCGGGTCAGAGCTGTTACCGATGTCCACGGTCCGGACCGCATTTTCTGCTTGACAAGAATTTTCTGACGCGCGCTTCGTGATTGGGACTCCGCGCCCTCACACGGATCGCGAACCCCGAGAATGAATCGCGGCTCCTGGAGGCGGCGCAGGGTGGCACCGCGTCGCACGTCGAGCGGGTGGTGCGCGCCTGGCGCCGGACCGATCGATTGGACGAAGCACGGGAGACCGAACAACGCCATCAGCAGCGATATCTCCAGACCTGGGTCGATGAGGACGGGATGCTGGTCATGCGCGGGCGGCTGACGCCGGAGCTCGGGGCCGTCGTGCAACGGGCGCTCGAGGCGGCAGGCGATTGGCTGTTTCGTGAGAGCGCCAGCGATCCACGCGACGATGCCACGGCGGAAGTCACACCCGGCCAACGCCGCGCCGATGCGCTCGGCCTCCTTGCCGAAAGCGCGCTGGCGAGTGACTTGGATCGCGGCACGGCAGGCGATCGCTATCAAGTGGTCATCCACGTGGACGAAGACACGCTGAAGGCAGACGCTGAACCGGCCGCTGGGGAAGCCGTCGCCCCCGACGCGGGCCAGGCCGTGCTGGAGGATGCGGGTGGCGTGCGCGTTTCCGCTGAAACGTCGCGACGCATTGCCTGCGACGCGTCGACGGTGGTGATGCGGCATGCGCCAGACGGCTCGGTGCTCGATGTCGGGCGGAAGCGGAGGACGATTCCGCCCGCGATCCGGCGGGCGCTTGCCGCGCGTGATCGCCATTGCCAGTTTCCCGGGTGCGCCGGGCGGCACTGCGACGCGCACCACCTTCACCATTGGTGCGACGGCGGCGCGACGCGGCTGACCAACCTTGCCTTGCTGTGCCGACGGCACCATCGGGCGGTCCACGAAGAGGGGTTCACGCTCACGAGGGCGCTGGATGGGACGGTCAGCGTCTGCCGGCCGGATGGTCGGCCTCTCCCCATTGCACCACCGGCACCACGCTGGCGTGGCAACGACGTCTGCGACACACTCGCGCCGAGCACTGCGCGACTTGCGGCAGCTGGCATTCCCATCGGCCCGGACACGGCCACGCCTGATTGGTTCGGCGAACGCCTCGACCTGCACTACGCCCTCGACGTGCTGAGGGATCACCCCACGGCTGTCGCCTCAGGCGCGGGCGTGTCTGCTCAACCGTCGATTCCGACATAGGTCGTAGAACAGGACGTCCAAACGGTGGCCGGCGACCACGCGAGTCATTTGCCTGAAGACAGCCATGTATTAGTCAGGCAGTTCGGGCCACATCATCAGTCAGCACAACTCATAGACCATGCGGCGCTCGCCCACCGCGCTGAGCGTGTCGCAGAGCTAGCCTCATCTCTCGTACCCGTTGTGACCCTACCGAACACCGAGCAGGATCTCTGTGGTGAGCTGATCGAGTTGCTCGTACGCCAGGCCCTGCTTGGCGAGCGCCGCGCGATCGAACGTCCGAGCCTCGAGAGCCTTCGCACTGTCCGGCGAGTACACGCCAAGCCGTGACGCGGCATCGGAGCCGATTCGGCTCAAGAGACCCTGAATCTCGGGATCAGCATTCCAGCGTGCGGCTTTTTCCTTGAGAATGAGATACGTGCGCATGCAGCCGCGCGCAAACGCCTTGACCCCTTCCAGATCCTCCGTGCGGTACGCGTGCGCGTCGAAGTGACGCGGACCGTCGTAGCCCACGTCTTCGAGAAACTTCACGAGGAAGAACGCTGACCGCGGGTTGGCCGCGCCGAAGCGGAAATCCTGATCGTAGCGGCCTGGGTTCTGATCGTTGAGGTCGATATGGAATAGCTTGCCTGCTTCCCACGCTTGCGCCACCGCGTGCGTGAAGTTGAGTCCCGCCATCTGCTCGTGCGCGACCTCAGGATTCACGCCGACCATGTCCGAATGGGCGAGCGTGGCAATGAAGCCGAGATAGGCGCCCGTCGTCGCCATGTAGATATCCCCGCGCGGCTCGTTGGGCTTGGCTTCGAGGGCAAAGCGATAGCCGTAGCGCTGCGCGAGGTTGTGCGCGCAGAGGAAGTCGACCGCCTCGCGCAGGCGCTTCACCGCCTCGTCTGGCCGCCGGCAGGCGTCGGTCTCCGTGCCCTCACGACCGCCCCAGAGCACGAAGATCTTGGCGCCCACCTCGGCGCCAAGCGCCATCGCGCGCACTGTCTTCTGGAGCGCGTACGCGCGAACGTCCGGATCGTTCGCGGTGAAGGCCCCGTCCCGAAAGACCGGATCCGTGAAGAGGTTCACCGTGACCATCGGCACCGTCAGGCCGTAATCGGCGAGCGCCTGTTTAAAGTCCTTGACAATCTGGTCGCGCTCCGCAGCCGTGGCATCGATGGGGACCAGATCGTTGTCGTGGAAATTAACCCCCGAAGCGCCCACCTCTGCGAGGAGCTTCACCGCATCGGGTGGCGCCAGCCGCGGGCGAACCGGCTCGCCAAACGGATCGCGGCCTGGGTTGCCAACGGTCCACAGACCAAATGAGAACTTGTGCTCCGGCTTGGGCTCGAATGCGCTTGTGTCTGTCATGGTCCTTCTACCACCTCAACGGACGGATGTACGCTTTACGCATCTCGCGCCTCACGCACCTGGCGAAGGGCCGGATAGATGGCGCGGTACGCGCGATACTGGCGGTCCATGAGCTGCGCCGCGGCGGCGTCGGGTACCGTGCGATCTGCAACGCGCACGACCGCGTCACAGGCTGCCACGACACTGGGCCAGATCCTGGCGCCCACACCGGCCAGCAAGGCGGCGCCGTAGGCAGCACCTTCGTCTGTCCGAAGCCGTTCGACCTCCTGGCCGTAGACGTCCGCTTGGATCTGCCGCCAGACCTTCGACCGGGCGCCGCCGCCGCCAAGACGCACGGCCGTTACGGGGACGCCCATCTCGCCAAGAATAGTGAAGCTGTCGCGCAGGCTGAACGCGACGCCTTCGAGGATGGCGCGAATGACATGTCCACGCGTGTGGCTGGCCGCCAAGCCTACCAGCGCGGCGCGCGCGTGCGGATCGAGGTGGGGCGTGCGCTCCCCCATGAGATAAGGGGCCCACAGCACGCCGTCCGCGCCAGGCGCAATATCGGCAGCCTCATCGGTCAGGTGATCGTACGGATCGCCATCCATGTTTGCCTGGGGCCCAAGGCCGAACTGATCGCGGAACCAGCGGAGCGATAAGCCGGCGGCTTGTGTCACGCCCATGACGTGCCACGTACCGGGCACTGCGTGACAGAACGTGTGGACCCGACCATGCGGATCTCGTGCGGGTCGGTCGGTCGCCGCGAACACCGTGCCGGACGTGCCGAGCGTCGCGCTCACGGCACCCGGCCGGACGATGCCGATCCCGACGGCGCCCGCAGCCTGATCACCGCCGCCCGCCACGACCGGCGTGCCGGCGCGTAAGCCGGTTGCCGCGGCACCTTCTCCCGAGACGACACCCGTCTGGTCAGGGGATTCGAACGCGTCGGGGAGTAACGACGCCGGCAGATCCATCAGGTCGAGCATGGCCTCCGACCAGGTGCGGCGGCTGACGTCGAAGAGGAGCGTGCCGGAGGCGTCGGCCACATCGGTGGCGCGGACGCCGGAGAGCCGAAACCGCACGTAGTCTTTCGGCAAGAGGACGCTGGCCACTCGCTTCCAGGCCGCCGGCTCCTGACCGCGCACCCACAGCAGCTTGGGCAGCGTGAATCCGGTCAGCGCCGGGTTCGACGTGAGCTCGATGAGTCGCGCCGCGCCGACGGTCTCCGTGATGTGCGCGCATTCGCGCGCCGTGCGCTGATCGCACCAGAGGAGCGCAGGCCGCACGACCTCACCGCGGTCGTCCAGCAACACCGAGCCGTGCATCTGGCCGGTCAAGCCAACGGCCGCGATAGACGCTCCCTCGACCTTCGCCTGGGCAAGCGCGCGCGGCACTGCCTCGGTTGTCGCGCGCCACCAGTCGCGCGGATCCTGTTCCGCCCATCCTGTCTCCGGTGAGGCAAACGGCACGTGGTCCGCCGTGGCGGCGCCGACGACGGCCCCCTGCTGATCGACCACGAGGGCGCGCGTGCCGCCCGTGCCGACGTCGATACCGAGGACATGTGGCATGGCGGGGAGGATCCTATAACAGAGACAGGGGCCAAGGGGATCAAGGGATCAAGGGATCAAGGGATCAAGGGGGCAGGGGCCCAAGGGGCAAGGGATCAAGGGCGTTGCGCGAACGCGCCGGGCTGGCGGGACGGACGAAGCAGTAGCGACGACCACTACGCTCAGGTCGCTGAGCTGTTTTCCCTGGACCCCTGGACCCCTGGACCCCTAGACCCCTAGACCCCTAGACCCCTAGACCCCTTGGTCCCTTGGTCCCTTGCATTGATGCCCTGGTCCGGCTATTCTCCGACCGAAGCGGCAGTTTGGCGAAGACATGCTGGGAGAAGGAGATATTTTGGTCATACGCGGTGGCGTTTGTCTCGTCGGCGCGTGAGGCGTTCGCATGGTCCGGGCACCCAAGTCGCCGGAGCAGATGACGGTGAACCAGGTGGTCGGCTTCGTCCGCGATCTCATCGAGCGAGGTGAGGCGGGCCCGGGCGCGCGGTTGCCCTCCGAGCGGGAGCTGGCCGCGCGTATCGGCGTCAGCCGGCCGAGCGTTCGCGCTGGATTGCAGGCGCTCGCGGCCATGGGGGTGATTCACACGCGGCACGGCGCAGGGACGTTCATTGCCGACGGTCCGCCGATGCTGGCGACCGGGCCCCTCAGCTTCCTCGTCGCGTTGCACAAGTTCACTGCCGAAGAGATGTTCGAGGCGCGGCGGGTGCTCGAGATTGCCGCCACCGGCCTCGCGGCTGAGCGGGCGACGGGTGAGGATCTTGCCGCCATTGCCGACGAGATGGCCAGCATGTTTGCGTCGCTCGGGGATCCGCAGACGTTCCTGGTACACGACATCCGATTCCACCGCGCCGTGGCGACCGCCTCCCAAAACCCAATCCTCGCCTCGCTCGTCGAAATGATATCGGCGATGTTCTATGAGCGCCGGCGCCGCAACGTCGGCCGGGAGCGCGATCTCAAGCAGGCGGCCGAAATGCACCGCACCATCTACAACTGGCTGCGCGCCCGCAATCCGGAAGCGGCACGGGCGGCGATGAGCCAGCATCTCGCGCAGTCCCAAGCGATGAGCACCGAGGGGATTGACCGTTTTCCGGTCTCACTCCTGACCCCATTCGATACGACCCGGGACGCAGCCGGTCCGCCGCGAGGCAGCAGCCACGCCGACGAGCCAGGAGCACCTCCGAAGCGATGACGGTTCATGTGGGAATCCTTGGGGGGGGCAACATCAGCGATACGCACGCCCACGCCGCGTCGGCGCTGCCGGACGTGCGCGTGAGCGCGGTCTGCGGCGCGAACCGCGAGAAAGCGGAGCGCTTGGCGGCGCGGCACGAGGCGGTCGCTTACAGCGACATCGAGGCGTTTCTGTCACACCGGCCTCTCGAGCTGGTGGCCATCGGCAGCCCCTCTGGCCTGCACGGCGAGCAGATTGCCGCCGCCATCGCCCGCGGCCTGCCAGTCCTCGTGGAAAAGCCACTGGAGATCAGCACGGCGCGTGTCGATCGCATCATCGACGCCGTCGATCGCACCGGGCTCGCCGTTGGCGTCTTCTTCCAGGAGCGGTGCGCCCCGGACCTCGAAGCGCTCAAGAACGACTTGGCGGCAGGCGTTCTGGGCCGGCTCACGCTCGCCACGGCACAGGTGAAGTGGTATCGTCCACTCGAGTACTACAGTAAGTCACGATGGCGCGGCACGTGGGCGCTCGACGGCGGTGGTGCGTTGATGAACCAGGGCATCCACACCGTGGACCTGCTGCTCTGGTTGATGGGCGACATCGAGCGCGTCTTCGCATGGACACGCACGACGCTGCACGCCATCGAGGTGGAGGACACGGTCGTGGCGCTGCTCGAGTTCGCCAGCGGCGCCGTCGCCACCCTCGAAGCCACTACGGCGGCGTACCCTGGGGCCAACCGGCGCATCGAGATCACCGGAACCCGCGGTACGATCGTGGTCGAGCAGGATCGTGTCGTTCGTCGCGATCTCATCGATGCCACGGCAGAGTCGCGTCCCTCCGGCGCCCACGTCGGTGCCACGGCGAGCGCCAGCTCACCCGTGGTCGCCGACGCGACACCGCATCGCCGCGTCTTCGAGGACTTTCTCGCCGCGCTCGATAATGGCTCGCGTCCTCGATGCGATGTGCGCGAAGGTCGTCGTAGCGTCGCGGTCGTCGAGGCCATTTACGAGTCGGCACGACGCGGCACGCCGGTGGAGATCGATAGGCCAGCGGGTGACACGGTGTGACGAAGTGGTAGGGTGACAAGGTGATGGTGGTGGGTTGCGGCTTCCGCCTTCGCATAAAGCTTCGGCGGACAAGCTGGCCGCGCCCGAGCGGTCATCGAGGAGAGCAGTCATGGCGCAGCAACGAATTGACGAGGAAGCGCAGCGCGTTGAACAGGGTATGACGCGCCGGGCGGTGCTGAGGACGCTTGGCATCGGCGTGGGTGGTTTCGTCGTCTGGCCGTCTCTCTCGTCCGAGGCGGCCGAGGCACTGGCGATCGTGCAGCGGACCCAGGCACCGGCGACGCTCGAGTTCCTCACGGCTGCTCAGTACGAGACGGTGGGGATCCTGAGCGAGGCGATCATTCCGGCCGACGATCACTCTCCGGGTGCCAAAGCGGCACGCGTCGCCGATTACATCGATCTCCTGCTCGCCGAATCCGACGCGGACACGCAGAAGAACTGGACAGAAGGACTGGCGGCCCTGGACAAATCCTCTGAGCAACGCCACGGCGCGCCGTTCGCCAAGGTCTCGGCCGCGCAGGCCGGCGAGCTGCTCACGGAGATCAGTAAGAACGAGTCAGCACCCGAGTCGATGCTCGAGAAGTTCTTCGTCGCAACCAAGGACGCGACCATCCGCGGGTACTACACCTCAGAGATCGGCATCCACGAAGAGCTCGAGTACAAGGGCAATCAATACTTGCCCGAGTTCGTTGGATGCACGCACCCTGAGCACGGATACAAAGACCCGAAGGCACAATGAACACCATGCAATCCGCACCAAAGGCACCCGCGCAGCCGAAATACGAAGACGAGCAGAAGGTCGTGACGGCGCAGCTCGCGCAGTCGCGCGCGGAGGCTGCACGTATCACGCCGGGCAAGGAACCGTACGACGTGATTGTGATCGGTTCGGGCGCGGCCGGCGGCATGGCCGCGTACCAGCTCGCGACCGCCGGCGTGAAGGTCTTACTGCTCGAAGCGGGCCGCCTCTTGGATCCCATGAAGGAATACCGCACGATGGAGTGGCCGTACGCGACGGAGCGACGCCATCGACTGCCGCCAGACGAGCACGCGCTCGACGTCGCCGAGTACAACATGATCGACCGGCCGTACGGCACGGCGCCGCAGTTGGAGAAGCACAAGAAGCTGCTCTCCTATTCTGGCAACACCTTCACGCGCAGTTGGCTCGTCAACGAGAAGGAGCATCCGACCACCGGCACGCGGTACGCCTGGGTGCGCGCGCGCATCTTGGGCGGCAAGACCAACCTCTGGGGCCGCGTCGCCCTGCGATTGTCGGATTACGACTTCAAAGCGGCCAGCCGTGATGGCTTCGGTGAGGATTGGCCGATCTCGTACGCGGACATTGCTCCGTACTACGACCAGGTCGACGACCTGCTCGGCATCAGTGGCACGGTCGAGAACCTCGCGCAGCTGCCCGACAGCAAGTTCCAGCGAGCGGTCAAGCTCAATTGTCCGGAGATGGTCCTGAAGACCGCGGTTGCCAAGATGGGGCGGCACATCATCCCCGGCCGCGCGGGTGTCACGACCGACGGTGTGGCGAACAAGTACCGCTCGCGTTGCATGGGGCGAGGACGATGTGGTCGCGGCTGCGATCTGCAAGCACCGATGCACTCGCCGACCGCGCTCATCTTTCCGGCGCGCGACACCGGGAATCTGACGGTGCGGCCGAACTCGATAGCGGCGGAGATCCTGGTCGATCCCTCGACGAGCAAGGCCAGCGGTGTCCGCGTCATCGACTCGGAGACGCGCGACGTGCTCGATTTCAAATCGCGCGTCGTCGTCGTCGCAGCCTCCACGCTCGAGAGCACGCGGCTCCTGCTCCTCTCCAAGTCGGAGCAGCACGCCAATGGGCTGGCGAACTCATCGGGCCTCGTGGGACATCACTTCTGCGAGCACATCATGGGGCCCAGAGCAAGCGGCTTCCTTCCAGTCTTCAAGGGGCGTGCGTCCAGCCTCGACGATGGCCGGCCGCAAAGCGCCTACATCGTCCGGTTCCGGAACATCGAGGAGAAGCATCCCGCGTTTCTGCGTGGTTATGGGTTCCAAGGCGGTGGGGGCTGTGCCGAGTACCCAGGCTTCGCGCACGACCTCTCCGGCTTTGGATCGCCGTTCAAGAAGCAAGTGCGTGTGCACTATCCGGCGACCATCAGCATCGGTGCGTTTGGCGAGGTCTTGCCGCGGCACGAGAATCGGGTGGAGCTCGATCCTGCGGTGAAGGACGCGTGGGGGAGCCCTGTCCTCCGCTTCGACTACCGCTTCGGTGACAACGAGCTGGCGATGGCCAAGGACATGGCGGACACCGCGGAGGAGATGCTGCACGCGGCGGGCGCCGAGAACATCAAGGTGACGCGCGACGTGCTGACCGAAGGCTGGTCGATTCACGAGCTCGGCACGGCACGCATGGGGACCGACCCGAAGAAGTCTGTTACGAACTCCTTCGGCCAGACGCATGACGTCAAGAACCTCTTCGTCGTCGACGGAAGCATCTTCGTGTCGGCCGGCTGCCAGAACCCGACCTGGACGATCCTGGCGCTCTGCTGGCGCGGGATGGATTACCTCAAGGAAGAGATGAAGAGACGGACCATCTAGGGGGCAAGGGATCTAGGGATCAAGGGATCAAGGGATCAAGGGATCAAGGGATCAAGGGCAAGGACGTAGCGAGGGGGGCTTTAGCCCCTTCGCCTGTAGCGAGCGCGGCCTGAAGGCCACGCGCGCTACGTGTGGAGAATTGGGTACGTGCCAGAAGATCTTCGCGAGCAGGAATTGGTTTCGGTCGGAGGCGTGACGCGGCGGGGGGCGCTCAAGGCGTTGGGCGCCGGCGTCGGCGGCTTTGCGCTGTGGCCGTACCTCTCGGACGAGGGCGCCCGTGCTTTTGCCCGCATTCAGCAATCGCAGGCGCCGCCGACGCTCCGCTTCCTGACCCCGGCACAGTACAAGGACCTGGACGCGTTGGCGGAAGCCATCATTCCTGCCGATCGACATTCCCCGGGTGCGCGGGCGGCGCGCGTGGCGGACTACATCGACCTGTTGCTCAGTGAATCGGATGAAGAGACCCAGGCCACGTGGACCGACGGTCTGTCAGAGGTGGATCGCCTGAGCCGGGAGCGGTTCCAAGCGTCATTCGCACTGCTGAATGCCGCCCAGACGACCGAGCTGCTCACGGAGATGAGCAAGCACGAACGTGATCCGCAGTCGGGACTCGAGAAGTTCTTCAAGACCACCAAGGAGGCCACCGTCCGCGGCTACTATACGTCGGAGATTGGCATCCACAAAGAGCTCGGGTACAAGGGCAACCAGCATCTGCCCGAGTTCGTCGGCTGCAAGACCGTCGACGGCGAGCCGTGCCCCCATTGCGGCCAGAAACCGTGAGATTCGGTCGCGGGGCCTGACTCGTCCACCGACGCGCAAAGCGCGAAGGTGGAAGGCCCCGCGTTCAATGTGGCAGAGGAAGGCGATGCAAGGCGAGAGAGATCTGACGATCGAAGGACCTGATCTGACCGCGGCGATGGAAGAGACGCGCAAGCTCGCCTCTTCCATCCATCCGGGCTCAGGCGCATGGGATGTCATTATCGTGGGCTCCGGTGCCGCCGGGGGCATGGCGGCGTTCCAGCTCGCCACGGCGGGCGTCAAGGTGCTGCTCCTCGAGGCCGGGCGGATGATCGACGGTCAAAAGGAGTACCGCACGATGGAGTGGCCGTACGCGTCGCTGCGACGCGGCCGCTTACCCGAGGGCGAGCGGCCCATCGCCGTGGCCGAGTACAACATGTACGACCGGCCGTACGGGAATCATCCGGAGTTCGCACCGTACAAGAAGTTGATGTCGTACGCCGGGAGCACCTTCACGCGCAATTGGGTGGTGAACGAGAAGGAGCACCCGACAACCGGGACGCCGTTTGCGTGGGTTCGGGCGCGGATCCTCGGTGGCAAGACGAACTTCTGGGGCCGTGGCGCCTTGCGCTATGGCCCGCTCGAGTTCAAGGCTGCGAGTCACGACGGGTACGACGTCGACTGGCCGATCTCCTACGAGGACGTCAAGCCGTACTACGACAGGGTCGACGAGTTGCTCGGATGTTCGGGCACGAAGGAAGGGCTCATGCAGGTGCCGGACGGTATCTTCCAGCGTCCGTCGAAGCTCAACTGCGTCGAAGTGCACTTCAAGCGCGCTATCGCGAAGCTCGACCGCCACTACATCCCCGGACGCGCGGGTGTGACGACCGATGGCGTTCTCAGTAAGTACCGCGCGCGCTGCATGGGGCGGGGGCGCTGCGGCCGCGGGTGCGACCTCAACGCATCGTTCCACTCGCCCACGGCGCTGATCTATCCGGCGCGCGACAGCGGGCATCTGACCGTTCGTCCACAGTCGATCGTGTCGGAAGTGCTTTTCGACGAGGCCACCAACAAGGCAGCCGGCGTCCGCGTGATCGATGGGGTGTCGCGCGATGTCATGGACTTCAAGGCGCGTGTTGTCATCCTTGGCGCCGGCGCCCTCGAGTCCACACGTATTCTGCTCAACTCGCGGTCGCGCCGTTACCCGAACGGATTGGGCAACTCGTCGGGCGTCCTCGGCTGCTATCTCAGCGAGCATCTCATGGGCATCGGGGGAAGCGGGTACATTCCCATTCGGAAGGGCACGGCGCCGACGCTGGACGATGGGCGGCCAGTGGCGCCGTATGTGCCGCGCTTTCGGAACCTCACGGACCGCCACCCGCGCTTCATCCGGGGCTATCACTTTCAGGGTGGCGGTGGCTGCGCCGAGTATCCCGCCATGGCGCATGAGATCGAGGGGTTCGGCTCTGCGTTCAAGGAGCAAGTGCGCGAGTGGTATCCGGCGCCCATCAGCCTGGGCGGGTTCGGTGAGGTGTTGCCGCGCAAAGAGAATCGTGTGCTGTTGGATCCGGAGGTGAAGGACGCGTGGGGCATTCCGGTGCTGCGCTTCGACTACCGGTTCGGCGACAACGAGATGAAGATGGTCGAGGACATGGCGGAGCAGATCGAAGAGATGTTGACAGTGGCTGGAGCCGAGAACATCCAGGTTCGTCGCGAGCCGCTGCCGCCTGGCTGGTCGATTCACGAGATCGGGACCGCGCGCATGGGCGAGGATCCCAAGACGTCGGTCACCGACAAGTTCTGTCGACTGCACGACGTCTCGAACGTCTACCTCGCGGACGCGGCGCCGTTCGTCTCGGGTGGCACGCAGAACACCACTTGGTCTATCCTCGCCATGTGCTGGCGGACGATGGACTTCCTCAAGGAAGAGATGAAGCGAGGAGACATATGAAGCGTGTTGGCATGGGTATCGTTGGCGCCGGCTTTGTCGGCCCGCATCATCTCGACGCCGTGCGGCGGTTGGGGTTCGTGGACGTGGTGGGCATTGCTGCGAGCAGCGAGGCATCGGCGAAGGCCAAGGCGGAGCAGCTCGGTGTGCCGAAGTCGTACGCGAGCTATGAAGCGCTCATTCGAGACCCGGACATTCAGGTGGTTCACAACACCACGCCGAACTACCTGCACTATCCCGTCAACCTCGCAGTCATCGAAGCGGGCAAGCACATCGTCTCGGACAAGCCGCTGGCGATGAATGCCGTGGAGGCCCGCAAGCTGCTCGATGGCGCCCGCGCCAAGGGTGTCGTTCATGCCGTGACGTTCAACTATCGGGGCAACCCGCTCGTGCAGCAGATGCGACTCATGATCGCGCGCGGCGACATCGGCCGGCCGCACTTCGTGTTCGGCCAGTACCTGCAGGACTGGCTATTGCTGGACACCGACTACTCGTGGCGGCTCGAGCCGGACAAGGGTGGCGCCTCGTCGGCGCTCGGTGATGTTGGCTCACACTGGTGCGACGTGGCGCAGCACGTGTCCGGCACACGCATTACCGAGGTCCTTGCTGATCTGTCGACGACCATTCCGAAGCGCAAGAAGCCGACCGGCTCGCGCGAGGCGTTTGCGGCGGCCAGGGCCGACGAGCAGTTGGAAGAAGTGGAGATGAAGGTCGAGGACCTCGCGACAGTGCTCGTGCGGTTCGACTCGGGCGCGCGGGGCGTGTTCTCCGTGAGCCAGGTGAGCGCCGGCCACAAGAATGACCTGTTCCTCGAAGTGAACGGCGCAACCGGGTCGCTGCGTTGGTACCAGGAGCAGCAAAACGAGCTCTGGATTGGCCGACGCGACCAGCCGAACCAGCTCCTGCTGAAGGACCCGTCGCTGCTCGACGAGCCGGCACGCCGGTATGCGCACCTCCCCGGCGGACACCAAGAAGCCTGGACCGATGCGTTCTGTAACGTGATGCGCGACGTGTACGGTTACATCGCCGAGGGACGGGATCCGAGGAGTGACGAGCAACCACCCGCGTTTGCCACCTTCGAGGACGGCTACCGCGCAAACTGCCTGGTGGATGCCATGCTCGAGAGCGCAAGGGCAGGCAACAAGTGGGTGAAGGTCGAGTATTGAGGAAAAGATGACAGGCATCTTTTTCGGAGGCTGTTCATGACGGTGAAAGCGTTCGAACCGAAGTACATGAAGGTTGGCATCCTCACGGCGGCGTTGCAGGAGCTCACGCCGCGCGACGTTCGCGACGCGGATCCGGATCGCGCTATCGAAGACTGGGTGGCGTTCGCGCATGACCTCGGTGTGGACTACATCCAACTGTCCGCGGCGCTGCATCCCTCGCAGGCCGACGTGCCGCCTGAAGCCATGCTCGATCCGGTGGCCAACACACTCGACCTACGGCAGCCATTCACGAAGGGACGCGCAAGCCGTGTGCAGGCTGCGCTCGACGCGCACAAGATCGGCATCTCGGAAGTCGGCTATTTCGACAACATGCTCCACCCAGATGCGGCGCTTCTCAAGAAGAAGCATGACTTCATGCGCCGTGTATTCGAGGCGTGCGAGCTGCTCGGCGTGGAGGCCGTCTGCGGCTTCGTTGGTCGCAACTTCGACCAGAGCATGGACCAGGACTTGCGCGACTTCGAGGAGAGCTTCATACCGCTTCTGAAGGAGGCGAAGGCGCGGGGGCTGATCTATCGCGTCGAACAGTGTCCGATGCCGGGCTGGACGACGGGCGATAGCTTTCACAACAATATTGCGTACACGCCGGGGGCGTGGATCGCCCTCCATCGGATCTGCGAGCGGCACGGCGTCGGCGACCAGTTCCGTATTCATTACGATCCGTCGCATGCCATCTTGATGGGCCAGGATACGCGCTCGATCTTTCAATATCTCAAAGACGAAGGGTACGAGTTCCTGATTGGCGGCTTTCACGTCAAGGGGCAGGTCATCGACGCCGTGGGGGTCTCGGCGTGGGGCTACGGCGGACAGACGCTCGAGCGTGGAGACTGGGTGAACGGCCAGCCATCCACGAATCCGGCGGATCAGCTGAACGCCTGGAAGAAACAGATCGTCTTGTGCGAGCACGAGCTCCCAGGCACGGCGCGTCACGACCCGCTCGCGTACTTGCAGAACCGCACCGTCGACTGGTTGGATCATCAAGTGGCGGCACGTGAGCTCCTGAAGCTCGACGTTTCCGAGACCTTCCTGATCGTCGAGCACGAGTACCCCAAGGCACGCATTCAAGACCGCGAGCGCGTCGCGCCGATCCTGAAAGGGTCGGTTGCGTTCGTCCGCGCGATCGATCGAGCGGCGGCGGCAATGTACGCGTTGCAGCACGAGGTCCTGCAGGCGCAGGGCATTCCCGTGCAAGGAATTGGCCGGCAAGCCTATCGGTCCTAGCAGGAATCAGGATTCGGCCCTTCGACTCGGTCGCTTCGCTCCCTCGCTCAGGGCATTCTCCCTGTCAGTGGCTCGCCGTTTAGGTGAGCGGAAGGCGAGTCGAATGGTTAATCCACTACTTGTGAGGCGTGTCAAATCATCACCCTGTTTCATCGCCGGGGCGCCGTGTCTCACGGTGCGAGCGTCGATATCGGCGTCGTTTGACACGATTCTTGTGGAAGTGGTACCGTTCGAGAGCCAAAACCTGATCAGACGTAGTGCATTGGTATGACCTCGACGGTTGATGTTTCAGCGCTCACACGATTTCACAGCGTTGCGGCCGAGAAGGTCGTGGCTCATGTGCGCCAGCTCATCGAGCACGGCGGGTTGAAGCCGGGCGATCGCTTGCCGGCGGAGCGCGAGCTCGCTGTGCACATCGGCGTGAGTCGGCCAAGTGTGCGGGCGGGGTTGCGCGCGCTCGCGGCGATGGGTGTTGTGCAGTCTCGTCACGGCGCCGGAACATTCATTCGTGGTGGGCCACCGATGCTGGGAAGCGAGCCGCTGAGCTTTCTCGCGGCGCTGCACGGTTTCACGCCCACGGAGATGTTCGAGGCGCGGCGCGTGCTGGAGGTCGGCGTCGCCGGTCTTGCGGCTGAGCGCGCCACGGGGGATCAGCTCGCGACGATTGCCGAGGAGATCACCGGCATGTACGCGTCGATGGACGACAAGCAAGCGTTCCTCGTCCACGACATCCGTTTTCATCGCGCGGTCGCGACCTCCTCGGGCAATCCGATTCTGGCGTCGCTCGTGGAGATGGTCTCCGCCTTGTTCTATGAGCACCGGCGGCAGACTGCCGGCCGGGCGCACGGTCCGCAGCTCAAGGAGGCGGCGGACCTGCATCGCACGATTTATCAGGCGTTGCGGGCGCACGATCCGGACCGCGCGCGCAATGCAATGGACAGGCACTTGCGCACGTCGCGGGAGCGGCTGCTCGCCGAAGACACGAGCGGGGAACCAGCCAACGGCGGACCCGAGGCCGCAGCGGAGGCAGACGGCGGGAGTTTACCGTCAGAGAAGATACCATCAGACACGTAGGGCATGCGGTCGGTTGACCACTTCGGGTCTGATCCAAGCCGCATTGGCAGCGCACGGTGCGCGGAACCTACCTAGAATCAGCGCATTAGTTCTTGACAGCCCGTGGGGCGGATGATAGAAGAACCGGGCATCTGGGTCACGGTTAGCGCTCCACGTGGTCAGACCTTGTCACCCTCATCATGGCATTTCGTGGACTCGATCTCACTGGGCGTGTGGCGGTTGTTGTTGGCGGGACGTCAGGCATCGGTCGCGCCTTGGCGATGGGGCTCGCAGAGGCAGGGGCCGACGTCGTGGCGACGGGGCGCCGGACGGCGCTCGTCGAGGAAGTCGCGGCCGAGATCGAGCGGCGCGGGCGGCGCACAGTGCGATGTCCGGCGGACGTCGGCGACCGCGCCTCGCTCGAGCAGCTGCGCGACGAGACACTGAGAACGCTGGGCGCCGCCGATATTCTGGTCAATTGCGCAGGGCGCACCAAGCGCGCGGTGACGCTCACCCAGCCGGAGGAGGAGTGGAAGGGTATCCTCGAGACGAACCTCACCGGCACCTGGCGGGTGTGTCAGGTCTTTGCGCCGGTCATGGTCGAGCGCCGCTGGGGCCGCATCATCAACATTGCATCGCTGGGATCGTTCGTGTCGCTTCACGAGGTCGCGGCGTATTCGGCCAGCAAGATGGCGGTGGCGTCGCTCACCAAGTCGTTGGCGATCGAGCTCGCGCCGCACGGCGTGAGCGTCAACGCAATTGCGCCTGGCGTCTTCCGAACGGAGCTGAACGCACAGCTGCTCGATGGTACGCCGCGCGGGCAAGAGTTCCTGCTGCGCACTCCGATGAAGCGCTTCGGCCATGTCGAAGAGCTGCAAGGCGCTGCCGTGCTCCTGGCGTCGGAGTCGGCCAGCTTCATCACGGGCCATGTGCTGGTTGTCGACGGCGGGTTCCTCGCGAGCGGCGTCAATCAATGACACGCAGTCAGCCCAAGGATACTCGTGCCCACTGACCTTCGGCCGGCGGTTTCTCCGCCTCCAGAGGCGCCCGGTGCAGAGGCGCCGCGCTCCACGATCGGACACTACCGCTGGATCATTTGCGCGTTGCTCTTCTTCGCCGCCACGATCAACTACGTTGATCGTCAGGTCATCGGCCTGCTGAAGCCGACGCTGCAACAGGAGTTTGGCTGGTCCGAGCTCGACTACGGCAACATCGTCAAGTCCTTCCAAGTCGCCTACATGATCGGCATGGCGGCGTCGGGCTGGCTGATGGATCGCGTCGGCACGCGGATCGGCTTCTCAATCGCCGTCATCGTCTGGTCGCTTGCGGCCATCCTGCACGCCGAGGCGCCAGCGATCGGCGCGCCCCTCGTGGCGCTGTTTGCCGGCGTCGGCCTGGCCTGGACGCCGTCGGTCATCGGGTTCTCGATCAGCCGATTCCTGCTTGCCGTGGGGGAAGCGGGCAATTTTCCGGCGTCGATCAAAACGGTGGCCGAGTGGTTCCCGAAGCGCGAGCGGGCACTGGCGACAGGAATCTTCAACGCGGGCACCAACGTCGGCGTCATCCTCACGCCGCTCATCGTTCCCCCCATCGTCGTGTATTACGGATGGTATTGGGCGTTCGTGTTCACCGGAGTGCTCGGCTTTCTGTGGCTCGTGGCCTGGCTGCGCTATTACGGCGTGCCGGAGACGCATCCGCGTGTCTCACGCGACGAGTTCGCGCACATTCGAAGCGATCCCGCCGAGCCAACACAGAGGATCGCCTGGCGCCGACTGCTGCCGCTGCGCCAGACGTGGGCGGTGGCGGCCGGCAAGTTCCTGACCGATCCGGTGTGGTGGTTGTATCTCTTCTGGGTGCCCGACTTCCTGCACCGCAACCACGGGTTGGATTTGATGTCGATGGGGCCTCCGCTCATTGGCATCTACCTCATTGCCGACGTCGGAAGCGTGGCCGGCGGATGGCTGTCGTCGCACTTCCTCAAGCGTGGGTGGTCTCCGAACCGTGCGCGAAAGACGGCGATGTTCATTTGCGCGGTGTCGGTCACGCCAATCGTGTTTGCGTCGCAGGTCTCGAGCGTGTGGGCCGCCGTGGGGCTGGTCGGCCTGGCGGCCGGCGCGCACCAGGCGTGGTCGGCCAACATTTACACGGTGGCCTCGGACATGTTTCCACGGCAGGCCGTGGGATCGGTCATCGGTCTCGCGGGGATGGCGGGAGCACTCGGGGGCTTCTTCATCGCTGATATCACGAGCCGGCTATTGGAAACGACCGGGAGCTACTTCATCATCTTTCTGGTGGCCGGGTTTGCCTATCTCGTCGCGCTAGGGTGCGTGCACCTGCTCGCGCCGAGATTGGAGCCGGTGGATCTAAGGTAAGAGGTTCGAGGTTCGAGGTTCGAGGTTCGAGGTTCGAGGTTCGAGGTTCAAGGTAGGTCCCTGCTTTTATGACTTCACGTGTAGAGATCGTTCGTGGCATCGAGGAGAGTGGCGTGGTTGCCATCATCCGCATGCAGGACGCGGGACGCGTGCGGGCGGTGTTCGACGCGTTGGCCGAAGGCGGCGTGCGTGCGCTCGAGGTGACAATGACGGTGCCGGGCGCGACGCGGCTGATCGAGGAGATTGCGGCGTCGCTCCCGAAGGGCCTTTTTCTTGGCGCCGGTACGGTGCTCGATCCAGAGACCGCGCGGCACGTGATCTTGGCTGGCGCGCGCTTCGTCGTCGCACCCACGCTTCACCATGGCGTGATCGAGCTGTGTCATCGCTATGATGCGGCGGTCGTGCCCGGCTGCTTCTCGCCGACCGAAATCCTGAGCGCCTGGCAGGCGGGCGCCGATCTGGTCAAGGTCTTTCCCGCCACGGCGCTCGGGCCCGGCTTCATCCGCGACCTCCGGGGGCCGTTGCCGCAGATCAAGATCGTGCCGACCGGCGGCGTGAGCCTCGAGAACGTGGGCGACTGGATCAAGGCGGGGGCGTCGGCGGTGGGCGTCGGCAGCGCGATGCTCGATCCAAAGGCCATTGCGGAGGGGCGCTACGATGTGCTCACGGCAAATGCTCGACGAGCGATAGAGGACATCACCGCGGCGCGAGCAGGAGCCGGCAAGCGATCATGAAGACCGTGACATTTGGCGAGATCATGCTGCGCTTGAGCCCGCCTGGCTTCGAGCGCTACCTTCAGTCTCCGGTCTTTCAGGCGACATTCGGCGGCGGTGAAGCCAATGTCGCGGTGAGCCTGGCGTGGTGTGGCTGCGAGAGCCACTACGTCACACGGCTGCCGGCGCACGCGATTGGCGAGGCGGCGGTGCGTGCACTGCGTGCCGAAGGCGTACACACCGACCACATTCAACGTGGTGGCGAGCGTATCGGCGTCTACTATGCGGAGACCGGCGCGTCGCAGCGCGGATCCAACGTCATCTACGACCGCGCGCGATCGGCGATCACGGAGTTGCAGCCTGGCATGGTGCCCTGGGCCGAGGTGTGCACGGGGGCTGCCTGGTTTCATACGAGCGGCATCACGCCGGCACTAGGCGCCTCGGCTGCCGCCTGCACGCGTGAAGCGATTGAGGCGGCGAAGGCGTCGGGCGCCCGCGTCAGTCTCGACCTGAATTTCCGCAAGAAGCTGTGGACCGAGGCGCAGGCGCAGGAGGTCATGCGGCCCCTGGTCTCCCTCGTCGACGTGGTCATCGCCAACGAAGAGGACATTCAGTCCGTTCTCGGCCTGGAGGTGGCCGGCACGGACGTCGCCACCGGTCGCTTGAATCTGGAGGGGTACCGCGCCGTGTCCGAGCGCATCGTCCGCGAATACGGTGTGCAGCTGGTGGCCGTGACGCTGCGTGAGAGCTACTCGGCAAGTGACAACGGATGGAGCGCGGCTCTCTACGATGCGGGCTCGGGAGAGTTCCATCATAGCCAGCGCTATGACGTGCGTCTCGTCGATCGCATTGGCGGCGGCGACAGCTTTGCGGGTGGGCTGATTTACGGCGTGATCGCCGGCAAGGCGCCGGCCGACGCGCTCAGGTTCGCTGTTGCCGCAAGCGCGCTCAAGCAGACCATTCCTGGAGACTTCAACCGGGTGACCGTCGCCGAGGTGGAGCGCGTGGCCAAGGGAGACGTCAGCGGGCGCGTGCAAAGGTAAGGGACCAAGGTCTTATGAAAATCGTCGATGCGAAGGTGATCGTGTGTTGTCCGGGTCGTAACTTCGTGACGTTGAAGCTCGTGACCGAAGACGGCGTCACCGGTTTGGGCGACGCAACGCTCAACGGGCGTGAGCTTGCCGTTGTCAGCTACCTCAACGACCATGTCATTCCGCTGCTCATCGGCCGCGATGCCCGCCGAATCGAAGACACGTGGCAGTATCTGTACGTAGGCGCGTACTGGCGCCGGGGCCCCGTGACCATGGCGTCGATTTCGGCCGTGGACATGGCCCTCTGGGACATCAAGGCCAAAGCCGCCGGCGTGCCGGTGTTCCAGTTGATTGGTGGCGCCTCACGCGAGGGTGTGCTCGTCTACGGGCACGCCAACGGTCAAACGGTCGAGGATGCCGTGCGGGCCGTTGCGCACTACCTCGACCTTGGATACAAGGCGGTGCGGGTGCAGTCCGGGATCCCCGGCTTGGCCAGCACATACGGCGTCGGCCGTGGCGCAATGTTCTATGAGCCGGCTGAGCGTGGCGCCGCGCCGACCGAGAGCCGCTGGAGCTCCGAGGCGTATCTGAACTTTCTGCCCGGGCTCTTCGAGCGAGTCCGTGCCGAGTTCGGCCCAGATGTGCACCTGCTACACGATGCCCACCATCGCCTCACCCCAATAGAGGCGGCGCGCGCCGGCAAACTGCTCGAGCCATTTCACCTGCTCTGGCTGGAGGATCCGACGCCCGGCGAGCTCCAAGAAGGCTTCCGTATCATTCGCCAGCACACGACAACGCCCATTGCCGTGGGCGAAGTGTTCAACAGTGTGTTCGATTGCTATAAGCTCATACAGGAACAGCTCATCGACTACATTCGGACAACCGTTGTTCATGCAGGTGGGATCACGCACCTGCGGAAGATTGCCAGCCTTGCCGAAATGCACCAAGTACGCACGGGCTGCCACGGCGCCACCGATATGAGCCCGGTCTGCATCGCGGCGGCGCTCCACTTCGATCTGTCGGTTCACAACTTCGGCGTCCAGGAATACATGCCGCACCTGAACGAGACCGATCGTGTGTTTCCGCACGCGTACACGTTCCAGGACGGCTACATGTACCCGGGCGACGAGCCAGGCTTGGGCGTTGAGATCGACGAGGATCTCGCGGCAAAGTACCCGTACGACCCCGCTTACCTCCCGGTGAATCGGCGGGTCGACGGGACGATGCACAGCTGGTAAGGGAGGGCAACATGGACATCACGAGGCGGGATGTGCTAACGACCGCGGGCGGTGCGGCGCTAGCCTTGGGTGCCGGTGCCACGAGGATCGCAGCCGCTGGGGCGGCGGGGGAGAACGTCGTCTCGAAGGCGCGCTTGAAGCAGTCGGTCTGTCGTTGGTGTTACGAGAAGGTCGAATTCCGCACGTTTTGTAAAGGCGTCGCGGACCTCGGCCTCACGGCCATCGACCTCTTGAGAGAGGAAGACTGGTCGGTTGCCAAGGAGTACGGTCTGACCTGCTCGATGGGATCGGTCCGTGCCGGCTCGATTCCAGATGGTCTGAACGATCCAGCGAATCACGACGAGATTGTGTCGGCGCTCACCTCGGCCATCCCGAGGGCGGCCAAGGCCGGCGTGCCGAATGTGATCGTCTTCTTCGGAAACCGGCGACCGAACATCGACGATGAGCAAGCGGTGCGCAACTGTACCGACGCGCTGGGCAAAGTAGTCAAGGTCGCTGAGGAGCACGAAGTGACCGTCTGCGTCGAGCTGCTGAACAGCAAGGTCGATCACGAGGGCTACCAGGGCGACCACACACCGTTCGGCGTCCAGGTGATGAAGGCGGTCGGTTCACCTCGCGTCAAGCTGCTGTACGACATCTACCACATGCAGATCATGGAGGGGGACGTCATCCGGACGATCACGGATAACTGGGACTACATTGGCCACTTCCACACGGGCGGCGTACCAGGCCGTCATGAGCTCGACGGCACGCAAGAGCTCCAGTGGGATGCCATCGCGCGCGCCATCGTCGACAAGGGCTACACGGGGTACTTCGCGCACGAGTTCATCCCAACGCGCGAGCCGCTGACCTCGCTCGGGGAAGCGGTGCAGCTTTGTGATGTGTGAAAGGGTGACGGGGCAAGGGATCTAGGGGCCAAGGGATCTAGGGAACGGGTCGTGCGAATGCAGGTGGTAGGCTCTTCGGGCCGACGGTGGAAGCGTCGGCCCCTTTACGCCTGGAACCCTGGAACCCTAGAGCCCTAGATCCCTAGATCCCTATTCCTTGTCCCCCTCGCGCAGCTTCGGATCGAACTGCCGCACGTACTTGGCGAGCGTCTCGATTTCTTCTTGTGAGAGCTGCGATTCGAACGGCATCATGGCGGTGCCAGGCACGCCGTCCGTGATGGTCTTCGCAACTTCCCCCTCCGAAGAGCCGTGCTTCCAGACTCCGTCGGTAAAGCTCATCTCCGGAAGCTGCGAGTCGCCGTCGGCGCCATGGCAGGCCACGCACCGTGTCGTGTAGATCTCCTCGGCCTTCGGATCCGCCGACGCTTGAGCCGTTCCCGCTTCTTGCGCCATCACGAGCTTGGATCCGAGAAAGAACGCTCCGGCGAGCACGACGCTCGCTGCAAAGATGAAAGGTGACAGTCCGACAAGGCGTTTCACGTTTGCAAGCCCTCTCGAGGTTCAGGTTGGCCACGCCAGCACATCAACCCATCTTACCTTAACGCCACGTTTCGGTAGCTCACTTGGTACGTAGCGAGGGGCCCCTCGTCGCGCTCGCGCGCTACGTGTCGTCACCCTGTCACCCTGTCACCCTGTCACCTTGTCACCGATTCACCTTCGTTCGTCTTCACCCACTCCTGATAGAGCTCTTCCATTTCCTCGGCAGACGGCTGGCTGCTCAGGATGAGCACGCGATAGCGGAACTTCGCTGGCTCATCGGCGGCGATCGAGAAGTCGAGCCGCTCCTTTCCTTCACTGAAGACCGCTTGGCCGAGTGGGTTCGCGGCAAAGAGGCCGTAGCCACGCGCGTGCCAGTACGTGGGAAAGCCGGGATTGCTCGGCGTGTCGAGAATTGCAATCGTCGCCGGCTTGTCGTCCACGGTACCAGAGAGCATGGTCCAACGGCCGCGCGTACCCCAGACATCCCCGGCCGTCTTGCCCTCGCTGCTGGTGTAGACGCCGGTGACGCCGGACGTATCCATTTGTTCGACCTTGGTTACTTTGCCGGAGGCATCGGTGAACTGCCCGCCCTCCTCGTTTGGATCCTCGAGCGCTCTGGCCACCCGAATACCGAGCACGCCTTCTTTGGCTGCCTCTGCGGGCTCGCCGCCGGAGGTGTCACTCATCGCGACCGACGCCGCCAGCGGCGTCAGCGTCGTCACGCGGTCGATGGTTCGCACGCCGGGGCTCGCCCTGAAGACGAATGTCGTGTCCTCGCGCAGGATCTCCTTCCCGTCGCCTTGCCGCCAGAGTGCCTGAATACCCAGGCGCCCTTCTCCGGGGCCGCTCTGCGTCTCCGTGATCTTCTCGTGGAGGATCGTTCCCATCTTCGGCTCGCGATCAGCCGGGATGGCCTCGGAGTTGTTCCAGAAGTCGAAGCCGTTCACGTTGCCGAAGTTGAACCACAGCCCGACCTGGTGCGGATGGTCGGCACGCTCGCCAGGCTTCGGAGGAAAGCCTCGCGTCACTTCCGCGCCTTCGGCCGTTCGCAACGGGTAAAGGACCGGCTTCTTGAGCGTGGTCGGCCAGATATAGGAGGTGAACGGCTTGCCGTCCACCTCGATGTCCACACGGCGCTGCTCGTCGTGCGGCACGATTTCGACACGCCCCTCCTCGCCGGCTCCAGATGAGCCGTTCTGGGTGCGCGGAGAGCCGGCAACCGACACGGCAAACGCGGCGACACCAACAGCCGCTGCCGTGAGAGCGCCCGCCGCAGCGGACCAAGAGCTCCACCCGCTATTCCTGCGTTCCACGGTTCCCTCCTCCAATGACGACATCTTGCCGCTCATCATCGAACGAAATGCGCTGGCCCGTCTGCATGGCGGCAATGGTCATACAGAGGGCGACCGAATGGTTGTAGGCAGCCTCGATATCTGCATTCGGCGTCTTGCGGCTTCGCACCGATTCCATCCAGTTCCGCATGTTGGCCGAAGTGGCGTTGTCGGCGCCGGTGTCGGCACCCGTCTCCATCTTGGCCGCCGCCGAGAGTGACGCCTCCGACAAGAGATTGGCGTCCATGCCCATGGCGGATGCGCGGCGTTGCTCGAGGCCACCCTCGGGCGTCACCTTGTTCTGGTCGAGATCCAGCGTGCCACCGTTGGACCGATAGATCTCCTTCACGTCGCCCGCCGAGTTGGTCATACGTGAGGCGTAGACCACCTGGAAGCCCTTGGAGGGATCGTCGAGCGGACCATAGTCGAAGACGCCGGTGAAGGTGTCCCAGTTCACGCGGCCGTCCTTCCAGAGGTAGACGCCCCCGTTGGCAACGACGCTGCGCGGGCGGGGCAGGCCAGTGAACCAGTGCACCGTGTCGATCTGATGCACCATCCACTGATCCGGAATCCCAGAGGAATACGGCCAGAACAGCCGGAACTCCAAATACTTTCGCGGATCCCACGGCTCGTCCTCGTAGTCGATGAGGAACCGCTTCCAGTCCGTCTCTTCAGGGCGGATCTCCTGGACGAGCTCCTTCCGCCGCCAGCGGCCCGGTTGGTTGACGTTCCAGGTCATCTCGACCATGACGAGGTCGCCAAACTTGCCGGACTGAATGAAGTCGGCCGCCGCCTGATAGTTCGCGGCACTCCGGCGTTGCGTCCCGACCTGCATGATCTTGCCGGACTCCTTGACCGCTTGGCGCGCGTCGCGCGCATGCTTCATCGTGTGCGCGAAGGGCTTCTCGACGTAGCAATCGCGCCCCGCGGTCACCGCCTCGATGCAGTGATACGCGTGCTGATGGTCGGCCGTTGCAATGATCACGGCATCCACATCATTGCGCGCGTAGAGCTCTTCGTTGTTCCGGCAGGCGGCGGGCGCTCTCCCGGCGAGCTTCTCGACCGCTGCCACACCGTCGTCGCGTCTGCGGCTCCAAATGTCCGAGACGGCGACGAGCTCGAAGTTGAGTGGGTTGGCGTGGCTCTGGAACGCCGGGAGGAGCGAGCCCCTGCAGCGATCCGAGAAGCCCACGACGCCGACGCGCACGCGGTCGTTCGCCCCGAGGATGCGCGCATAGCTCGAGGCTGGCGTCACGGCCAGACCGGCTGCGCCAGCCCCCGCCATGCGAATGAACGTTCGTCGATCGGTTGCCATGGGTTGCGTCTCCTTGCTGACCGGAACCAACAATCCTCGGTAGGGCCGCCTCGCCGAGGCGGCCGTTAGCGCACCGAGGCAATGTTGGTAGGACCACATTGGACCCTGATCTTCTTGTGGTCAGCACTGGTGCAATTCGAGCGAATCCTATCACGCTTTTTCCATTCGACTCGCCTGACGGCCCGCCTTCGGCGAGCCGTTAGGCTCGCTCATGGCAAGCCGATTGCTAATTCCCGTGTCCTGATTCCTGATCTTGCCTTAACCGGCGGATCGGCTCCATGCTACAATTCGATAATCCACTGATTCGGGAGCTGATACATCGTCGTTTGTCTCAATGGTCACACCAGTATGAGCCTAGCTTGGACGGTGCGGCTCCTCCCTCCAGCGCTGAGATGAAACCATCATGGCTGACCGAATGGCTTCCCGTCGAGATTTCTTGAAGGTATCTGCTGCCGGCTCGCTCGCGTTCGGGGCGGCGGCGTTCGACCCAGGTCGTGCCGAGGCGCGCGTCCTGCCGCTTCGACAAGCCCCGCCTCCCGCGCCGTCGCCCAACGACAAGATCCAGGTCGCGCTGATTGGCGCGGGCGGGCAAGGGCAGCACGATGCGGAGGTGGCGCTTCAGGTTCCTGGCGTTGCGCTGGTGGCGGCTTCCGACTGCTACGACGGCCGGATGACCCGCTGCAAGGAGCGGTGGGGCGACGACCTCGTGACCGCCCGCCACTACGAGGAGATTCTCGCGCGCCCGGATGTGGACGCCGTGATCATCGCCACGTCGGATCACTGGCACCAGCAGATCGCGCTCGACGCCATGAAGGCGGGCAAAGACGTGTACGTGGAGAAGCCGATGGTCCAGCACGCGGACCAGGGGCAGGCGCTCATCGATGGGGCCAAGAAGACGGGGCGCATCCTGCAAGTGGGCAGCCAGCGGGTGAGCTCGATCGTGTACACGAAAGCGCGTGAGCTGATCGAGGCCGGGGCGATTGGCGATCTCAATCTCGTCGAGGCGTACATCGATCGCAACTCGGCGCTTGGGGCGTGGCAGTATTCGATGCCGCCCGACGCCTCGCCTCAGACAATCGACTGGGACCGCTATCTCGGACCGGCACCCAAGCGTCCGTTCGAGGCCATGCGGCTCTTTCGATTCCGCAACTATCGCGACTACGGGACCGGCGTTGCGGGCGACCTCTTCGTTCACCTCTTCTCGGGTATCCACTACATTCTCGCGTCGAACGGGCCGACGCGCGTGCTCTCGGCCGGCGGCCTGCGCTTCTGGAACGATGGCCGGGATGTGCCGGACGTGATGATCGCGGTGTGCGACTATCCCAAGACGGCCACACATCCCGCGTTCAACCTCACGCTCAGGGTCGACTTCGCGGCTGGCGGTGGCGGAGGCTCTCAATTTCGATTCGTTGGGAGCGACGGCATGCTGACGCTCGAGGGCGACGAGGTGCGGGTGGCCAAGAGCGCGCGCTCCAAAGCGCCTGGCCATACCATCGACACGTTCCCCGAAGCGGTGCAGGAAGCGTTCCTCGAGGAGTACTACCAGAAGTATCCGGAAGAGGAGCCCTCGTTCAGCCGGACCCACGCCGCCATGGGAGAGCAGCCCGAGGAAGTATGGACGGCGCCGCGTGGGTACGATGACAGCTACGATCACTTCGCGAATTTCTTCAACGCGGTGCGCACGCGTAAGCCCGTGGTCGAGGATCCGACTTTTGGCCTGCGGGCGGCCGGACCGGCCGTGTTGTCGAACGTCAGCTACTTCGAACAGCGTCCGGTCTCGTGGGATCCAGAAAAGATGGTCGAAGTGGACGGCGAGAACACAGCGCGCACGAGTGCGCGCGTCGCTGCACGGTAGGAGCTCATATGAATCGTCGTGACTTTCTGCACACGCTCGCTGCGACGACGGCAGGGACGGCACTCGTCGGCTGGAGCGGGGCTGCCTCCTCCGTGGTGACCGCGGCCATCCGCGGCGTGCAGCTTGGGGTGCAGAGCTACAGCTTTCGCGACCTGGAGCTGGCGGCGGCAGTCGACGCCATGGCCACGCTCGGGATCGAGACCTGCGAGCTGTGGGCTGGGCATGTCCAGCGACCCAACAAGGAGCCGGCCACCGCCGAGGACTTTCAGCAGGCCAAGGCGCTCTTCGACAAGGCGGGCGTGGCGATTCACGCCTTCAACGGGCAGTTCTCGCCGGATGCCACAGACGAGGAGCTTGCGCGCACGTTCGAGTTTGCCCGTGCGCTCGGCGTGACGCTCGTGACCACGTCGACGAAGGTCAGCCTGGCTCGGCGAATTGGACCGCTGGCCAGGAAGGCCGACATGGTCGTCGCCTATCACAATCACTCGCGGATCGGGAACGACGAGACGGCGACGCCGGATGACTTCGCGCGCGCGCAGGAGCTCGGCGGGGATGCCATCAAGATCAACCTCGACATCGGGCATTTCGTGGCGGCGAACTTCGACCCGGTGGCGTTCCTCGAGGAGCATCACGCCGACGTCCTGGCGCTCCACATCAAGGATCGGAGGCGCGACCAGGGCGACAACGTGCCGTTCGGCGAGGGGGACACGCCGATCACCGAGGTGCTGCAGTTGGTGCGCGAAGGTGGGTGGCCGATCCAGGCCAACATCGAATACGAGTACAAGGGCACGGATACGGTCGCAGAAGTGAGGAGGTGCTTGGACTATTGTCGGAAGGCGCTCGAGTCTTGATGGTCGCCAAGGACACGAAAAATCAACCACGAAGGACATAAAGATCACGAAGTAAACAATTTGAACTTCTTCTTCGTGAACTTCGTGGTGAGCTCTTCGTGTTCTTCGTGGTTGACCCTTCGTGGTCTTGCGTGCGTGAGGGATTCACGCCGATGTTTCACACTTCTTGTAGTGTGAAAGTTCGACCGCCATTTATTGAGCGGTCTTTGAGGGGGAGGATATGTGCTCACGCATGAGGAGGCTTGCGCGCCTCATTCGACCGGTATGTTGGGGCTTGGCCCTAGTCATGGCCGGCACCGCGGTTCTACCCCTTTTCCAACCTTCAGCCGGTCGCGATCAGGGACCGACAGCGTCGTCGGATCACGGCGAGCGTATTGCAGCTTTGAGCCTTTTGAATGAGGCCGCCACGTTCGGCGGTGCGACTTTTGGGAGGAGGATGAGATGAACTCGGGGACAAATATGTGGAGGAGCGTGTTCCACAGAGGATGTCAGCTTGTGGCGCTAGTTCTCGTGGGCGCCGGGCCTGCGCTAGCCCAGCTCGATCGAGGGACAGTCTCCGGCGCCGTCCGAGACGAGACGGGCGCCATGATCCCGGGCGTGACGGTGACCGCGACGAGCGTACAAACGCAGCAGGTGCAGGTCGCCGTGACCGACGAGAGCGGCTTCTATACGTTTCCAAACCTTCGGCCGGGGCAGTACGACATCACGGTGGAGCTTCAGGGCTTCAAGCGGGTCAGTCGCCCAGGCGTGCAGCTCGACGCCGCGGGGTCGCTGACGATTGGCTTCGTCCTCGAGACCGGTGCGATCACGGAGGAAGTCACCGTGACCGCGGAAGCGCCCCCGCTACAGACGGACGTCGCCGTGCGAAAGACGGTCGAAGCCAAGGACATCGAGCTCATGTCCTTCAATGGCCGCAATCCCATTGGGGTGGCGGCGTTGAAGGCAGGCGTCAGCGGCGGGAACTTCAACAACGCCGGCTTTTCCAGCCTGACCAACGGCGGGTTCAATATCAACGGCAGCCGGTCTGATGAGAACACGATCAGCATCGACGGTGCCGTCGCCGTCCGCACACGATCGGCGGGCACCATCATCGCCGTCCAGAACGTCGATGCCATCCAGGAAGTGCAGGTGCTCACGGCCAACTACATGCCGGAGTACGGCCGTGCGAGCGGCGGACAGATCCGTTTCGTGACCAAGAGCGGCAGCAGTCGGTACACCGGCAGCGGGTCGTACTTCCTCCGCGACGAAGCGCTGCAGGCCAACAGCTGGAGCCGCAACCGGAGCCCCAACGAGGACGAGAACTCGGGGCCTGCGCCGTTCGATTACAAACAGTACGGGTACGCCTTTGGCGGTCCGGTACCGGGCGAGGTCTTCAGGGACAAGTTCTTCTTCTTCGGTGCACAAGAGTGGGTGGACTTCTTCCAGGTGGCGACGCGAACCGACACCGTACCTACGGCGGCCATGCGCCGGGGCGACTTCAGCGAGCTGCTCAATTCGAACAACCCCTTCTTCGACGAGCGCCGGGAGATCATCGACCCGCGGACTGGCCGGCCATTCCCTGGCAACGTGATCCCGCAGGACCGGCTCTCGGCGAATGGTCTCGCGTTTCTGAACCTGTATCCAGAGCCGACGCCCGGCTTTCAGCAGGGCAGCGACAACCTGATTCAGACGAGCGACAACCCGCAGGACCAGCGGAAGGACACGCTACGCCTCGACTATCGGCTCAACGCGCGCAACCAGTTCACCTACCGCTACTCCGGCTCGAACTGGGTCGCGGTCGATCCGTTCCGCGGCTCGTTCCCGTTTGCGCGCACCGACTGGGAGCGGCCGAATCGGACCCAGGTTTTCAGTTGGACCGGCACGTTGACGAACAATCTCATCAACGAGTTCACCTATACGCACTCGCTCGACGAGGTCTTCATCGACGTCTTCACGGAGTCAGGTCTCCATCAGCGGAGCCGCACGGGGATCAACTATCCGTACATCTTTCCCGGCAAGGAGATCGACGACAAGATTCCCACCATCTCGATCGACGGCTTCGCCGATATCGACGGCGGACCGTATCCGGCTTTCTCCGCAGGGCCGATCCACACGTGGTCCAACGTCACAACCTGGGTGAAGGGCCGGCACACGCTCAAGGGCGGCGTTAGCGTCGAGTACTCCGGCGAGGACGATTTCGACCAGATCAACGTCGCCGCCATCCCGGGCGGCACCAACAATCAAAACGGCCGGTTCGAGTTCCGCGACGACCGAGCGAGCGGCACCGGTCTGGCGATCTCGGACATGGGTCTCGGGCTCTTCACGAACTATGCCGAGCTGGGCGAGCGTGCCTTCACCAAGTGGCGTGCCTTGGCCACCGACTTCTTCATCCAGGATTCCTGGCGGCCGACCAGCCAGCTCACCATTGAAGGGGGGATGCGCTGGGTCGTCTGGCCGCCGTGGCATTCGACGACGAACAACATCGCGAACTTCGACCCGCGGTTCTTCGATCCCTCACGCGCGGCGGTCATCGACCCCAACACCGGACGCCTTGTCGGAGGCGACCGGTTCAACGGGATTGTCCTGCCGGGTGACGGCTTCATCGGCGAGGGGAACGATCTGGTCGTGGCGCAGGACCCGAGAGTGCAGGCGCTGTTCCTCGGCGAGCCGCGCGGTTTCTCCGAGACCCACTCAAACGCGATCGAACCGCGGCTCGGCATCTCGTACGCGATCGACGACAAGACCATCCTCCGCACGAGCGGTGGAATCTTCCACAACCGCGTGACGCTCAACGACTCGTCGCTGCTCGGCGGCAACCCGCCGTTCCAGCCGATGGTCACCGTGGCGAACGGCAGCGCGGATAACCCCGGGGGCGGCTCGGGTGGCGCCACGGATCTGCCGTTTGGCATGCAGGCCCAGGACGTTGCCTTCAAGCATCCGACGGCCTATATGTGGTCGGCCGGCGTGCAGCGCGAGATCCCCTATGGGTTCGTCCTGGATGTCGCCTACGTCGGCCGCCGGGGACTCTATCTGCAACGCGAGCGCAATCTCAACCAGATGCCCGCTGGCACGCTCCTGGCCAATCCTGACGTCAACCCCGCAGCGTTGCGGCCGTTTACAGGGTACGGCGCACTCCGTATCACCGAGAACGCGGGGAAATCGATCTACCACGGCCTCCAGCTCAGCGCCGAGCGTCGTTACAGCAACGGCCTGAAGGTCGCGGTGGCGTACACGCTGAGCAAATCGGAGGACAACGGCAGTGACAAGCGCAACGTCATCTGGAACAGCTTCGACGATACGAGCTTCTATGGGCCGTCCAGCTACGACCGGCGCCACGTGCTCACGTTCCAATACATCTACGATCTCCCCTTCTTCCGCGAAGGGGGCTCGGTGATGGCGAGCTTGCTCGGCGGCTGGCAAATCTCCGGTGCGACGTTCTTGCGAACGGGCGACACGTTCTCTGTCACGCGCTCGAACGACATTGCCGGCGTCGGCGACAGCTTCGCCCAGCCGATCGATGTCGTTGGCGATCCAGAAGCAGGCACCAGCCGGGAGTTCTCGGACGGGGAGGATGACAACTTCTTCATCAATCCCGACGCGTTCGCGGACCCTGCGGCGGGAACGTTCGGCAACCAGACGCGGAACCTGTTCCGCCATCCGGGTAACCAGCAGTGGGACATCGCGCTGTTCAAGAACTTCAACCTCGGAGGCGCGCGGCGGGTACAGTTTCGGGCGGAGATTTTCAACTTCCCGAACCACCCTAACCTGAGCGGCGTGGTTACCGATCCCACGAACGCTGACTTCGGTCGTGTGGTCTCGAAGGGCGGTCAGCGCGACGTGCAGCTCAGCCTGCGGTTCCAGTTCTGATAACGAGCAAGGGCGAGGGGCCTCGCGGCCCCTCGCTCCCACTTTCGTTACACGCCCCGCCGTCGCGTCCCTGGGGGCTCGGGCATTATGATAGACAGATGCTCAACCCGCAGTGTAGACGCTTGGTGAAACGGACGCAGATCGTTGCCAGCGCCCTGGCAGCGGTGCTCGCCACACCAATGGCAACGCTGCTCGCCGCGCCGAGCGCGCCAACCCAAGGAGCGGCAGACACCTTCAAGGCGGGCACTACCTACATCGAGAAGATTCCCGAGACGAGCGTGAGCTTCGAGATGGTCGCCATCCCTGGCGGCAAGCTCACGATGGGCAGTGCCGCGACTTCGCTCGGGGCAGGCGAGCCGGGCCGCCGTGAAGACGAGGGGCCGCAGGTGCAGGTGGAGCTCGCGCCGTTCTGGATCAGCAAGCATGAGGTGACGTGGGACGAGTTCGACGAGTACGCCTTTGCGCAGGGCGCCAAGGGCCTGCGGACGGTCGATTCCGGTGCGGGTGATACGGATGCAATCAGCCGGCCGTCTCGCCCGTACGGAGATGAAGCGCGGGGCTTTGCCAAGGGGCAGCAGCCGGCCATCGCCATGACTCACCACGCCGCCATGGAATACTGCCGCTGGCTCTCGGAGGTGACCGGGAAGGCGTATCGCTTGGCGACCGAGGCCGAGTGGGAGTACGCTGCTCGGGCTGGGGATACGAGCGCGGCGCCGAAGGGGTTGGGCGAGCACGCGTGGTTCGAGGAGAACGCCAACGGCCGGCCGCAGCCCGTGGGTGACAAGGCGCCAAATGCCTGGCAACTCCACGACATGCTGGGCAACGTCGCCGAGTGGGTCCTCGATCAGTACGATGCCGAGCGATACGAAGAGCTGTCCGTGCTGCCGCAGCCGCTCGAGCGCCCGGTCTTGGTACCGGACGACCGGCGCTATCCGCACGTGGTGCGCGGCGGGTCGTATCTGGATGGCGCCGAGGAGGTACGTTACGCGGCGCGCCTCGCATCGAGCGAGGAGTGGAGCGCAAGTGATCCGCAGCAGCCGCAGAGCATTTGGTGGCATCCAGACGAGTCGTTCGTCGGCCTGCGCATCGTTCGCGCAGCCGAAGAGCAGCCGGAGCTGCGTGCTATTCGGTCGAAGGTGACCAAAGACAGCATGTGAGGAGAACAATCATGAGCGAGCACGACTCCTTTTCGCGTCGCGATTTCCTCAAGAGCGCGACCGCAGCGGCCGTGGGGACCAGCCTCGCCACGACGGCCAGCCTGGCCGGTGCGTACGCCGCAGGATCCGACGAGATTCGTATCGGAGTCATAGGTTGCGGCGGCCGCGGCACGGGTGCTGCGGGTGACGCGCTCCGTGGTGCGGAGGGGGTTCGGCTCGTGGCCATGGGTGATGCGTTTGCCGACCGTCTCGACCAATCCCGCAAGATGCTGGCGAAGAAATTCGGCGAGACCGCGAGCGTCGCGGACGATCACTGCTTCGTCGGTCTCGATGCTTACCAGAAGGTGCTCGCGAGCGACATCAACTACGTCATCCTCGCTACACCTCCCGGCTTTCGACCGCTCCATCTCGAAGCGGCCATCGCGGCGGGCAAGCACGTGTTCACGGAAAAGCCGGTGGCGGTCGACGGGCCTGGCATTCGCAAGGTGCTGGCGCTTGCGGACCAAGCGGCACAGAAGCAACTGGCGGTTGCCGCCGGTACGCAGCGGCGCCACCAACATGGCTATATCGAGACGATGAAGCGGATCCATGACGGTGCCATCGGCGACGTCGTCGCCGCGCGGTGCTACTGGAACCAGGGCTTTCTCTGGAACCGGGAGCGGCAGCCAGACTGGACCGACGTCGAGTGGCAGGTGCGTAATTGGCTCTACTTCACCTGGCTCTCCGGCGATCACATCGTCGAGCAACATGTGCACAACATCGATGTGGTGAACTGGGCAATGCAGGGGCATCCGGTAGCTGCCGTCGCACTGGCGGGCAGGCAAGCCCGCACCGCGCCGGAGTTCGGCAACATCTATGACCACTTCGCGGTGGACTTCGAGTACCAAAACGGTGTCCACGCGCTGAGCATGTGCCGGCAGATCGACGACTGTGCCAACCGCATCGCCGAGGCCCTCGTCGGCACCAAAGGGACCTGCGATACGGATCCGAACCGGTACGAGATCAAAGGGGCACAGGCCTGGACTGGGACCAAGGATCCCATCAGCCCGTACGTGCAGGAGCACACGGATCTCATCGAGAGCATTCGTAAAGGAACACCGCTCAACGAGCTCAAACAGGTGGCCGAGTCAACGCTGACCGCGATCATGGGCCGGATGGCCGGGTACAGCGGCCAGCTCGTGACCTGGGAGCAGGCGCTCGATGCGCAGCAGTCGCTGGTGCCTGAGACGTTGGAGCTGGGGCCGATGCCCACGCCGGCGGTCGCGATGCCAGGCCAGTACGACCTTTCTTGACAGGGCGAGGGTTGGGTGACACGGTGAGAGAGGTGACAGGGTGATGCGGCAGGATGCTCAAAAGCGAGGCCAGCCTCGCTCGACGAAAGGAGTCAGTCATGAAGCGCTTCTTGATGCTGATGACGATGACCACTGCATTGGCCTGGGCGATGATGTTGCCGGCCATGGCGCAGTCGCAGGGCGGTGAGAAGTCAGGCCAAAGCGCTCCCGAAAAGGCGAAGAAAGGGAGTGAGTCAGTGGCCAAAAAAGCGAGCAAGGCGACCGCGGGGGCGATAAGGAAGGGCGTTGATGCAACGAAGAAGGGCGTCAAGACAGGCGCGGCTGCTGCAAGCGGAGTGGTGACAGGAACGAAGAAAGGTGCCAGGGAGGGCTGGACCGGAGTCGCGGCCGCCGGTGGCGCGCCTGCGCTCAACACGCTCAGTCCCGAAGAAGGGGACGCGGGCTGGGAGCTGCTCTTCAATGGGAAGGATCTGACAGGCTTCCGCGGGTTCAAGTCGGCGTCAGCGACCACGAGCTGGAAGGTGGCAGACGGCGCGATCAGTTACGTGGGAGATGGCACGGACCTGGTGACGGAGCAGGAGTTCAGCAACTTCGAGCTCGTGTTCGAGTGGAAGCTTGCGCCTGGCGGGAATAGCGGCGTGATGTATCAAGTGACGGAGGAGGGAGACGAGACGTATTGGAGCGGTCCCGAGTACCAGATCCTCGACAACGTCCGTCACCCCGACGCCAAGCAGGGGTCGAATGGCAATCGCACTGCTGGCGCCTGTTACGACCTCTACCCCCCGTCAACGGATGCGTCGAAGCCAGCAGGAGAGTGGAACTGGTCGAAGATCGTCGTCAATGGTGACCATGTGGAACATTGGCTGAACGGTCAAAAGGTGGTCGAGTACGAGCGTGACAGCGCGGATTGGAACCAGCGCCTCGAGGCGAGTAAGTTCACGGAGTGGCCGATGTTCGCCGTGGCGAGCACGGGACACATCGTGTTCCAGGATCACGAGAGCGACGTGTGGTATCGCAACATCAAGGTTCACGAATTGAATTGAATTGGGCAAGGCCTCTGCTTCCTCGAACCTCATGAAGCTTCCGATCTACCTGGACTATCACGCCACGACTCCCGTCGACCAACGTGTCCTGGAGGCGATGCAACCCTATTTCGTCGAGATCTTTGGCAACCCCTCCAGCAGCAGCCACGTCTTTGGTTGGCAGGCGAGCGCCGCGGTCGAACAGGCCAGGCGTCAGGTGACGGACGGCCTGGATGCGGAGCCCGAGGAGATCATCTTTACCTCTGGGGCCACCGAGTCGAACAATCTGGCGATTCGGGGTGTGGCGCGCTTCTGCCGTGAGCGCGGACGGCACATCATCACGGCGGCGGCAGAGCACAAGTCCGTGCTCAACACCTGTCTGGCCCTCGAGGAGGATGGGTTTCGCGTCACGGTGCTACCCGTAGATGTCGAGGGGCGTGTGTCGCTGGATGCCGTGCGTGAAGCGCTGGCCCAAGACACGATCCTCGTCACCATCATGCACGCGAACAACGAGATCGGCGCCGTCCAAGACATCGCGCCGATTGGGGCGCTTTGTCGTGACCGTGGCGTCCTGTTCCACACCGACGCGACACAATCAATCGGTAAGCTGCCGTTCTCTGTCCGGCATCTGAACGTGGATCTCCTGTCATTGTCCGGTCACAAGCTCTACGGACCGAAAGGAGCCGGCGCGCTCTTCATTCGTCGCTCTGTCGATTGCGCGCCGCTCATCACCGGTGGCGGCCATGAGGGCGGCTTGCGGAGTGGCACGTTGAATGTGCCAGGCATCGTGGGCCTGGCCAAGGCGGTTGAAGTTGCCACAGAGTCCATGAGGGAGGAAGAGGCGCGAACGCGCGAGTGGCGGGACGACCTGTGGCGTGCGCTCCGCGAGTCGATGTCGACCGTGCTGGTCAACGGACCGGATCCACTGGAGAGAGGGGAGCTCAGGCTCCCGAACAACCTGAACATCAGCGTTCCCGGCGCGGAGGGTGAGGCATTGGTTGCGGCGCTCGACCAGGTCGCTGTTTCGACGAGCTCCGCTTGCACCAGTGCGTCTGGTGAGGGCTCTCACGTGCTCAAGGCAATCGGACGCGAAGCCGAGGGCATGACGCATTTGCGTTTCGGCCTCGGTCGGCCGACGACCCGCGAGGAGATCGACTACACGATTGGCTGCATCCGTGCGTTGGCCGGCACCCGTGCATAGGACCGCTGGCGAGGAGCGCAGCCTCCAGACCGCGCGATGAGGAAGTAGATGCGAATGGTACGCCAGATGAGCGCACTGGTCTTCGCGCTGCTGTTGGGCTCCTCCGCAATGCCGGCGCAACAGCGCGGAGCGGCGGCCCAGCTGGCCAGCAAGGAGGTCAAGTCAGAAACTGGAGAGAGGAAGGAGCTGGCGAAGGCATCCGAGCTGTCGCCGCCGGTCGAGACACGACATCGTGCACGCATCGGCGGCGTCGACGTCGCATATACGGCAACAACCGGGATGCTGGCGCTCGAGGATGACGCCGGAGAGCCGAAGGCGAACATCTTCTTCACTGCGTACACGCGGGACGATGTCGACGATGTGTCACGGCGGCCGCTCACGTTCTCGTTCAACGGCGGGCCTGGCTCCTCGTCGGTCTGGTTGCATCTCGGTTTGCTCGGACCGAAGCGCGTCTTCATGCCTGACGATCCGACCCAGGCCGCGCCGCCCGGCCAACTCGTCGAGAATGCATCGTCGGTTCTGGACGTGACGGATCTGGTCTTCATCGACCCGGTGTCCACCGGCTATAGCCGGCCGGCGGCGGGTGAAGATGCCGGACAGTTCCACGGCGTCCGTGAGGATGTCGAGTCGGTCGGCGACTTCATCCGGCTCTACCTCACCCGCGCCCAGCGCTGGAGCTCACCGAAGTTTCTCATCGGCGAAAGCTACGGCACCACACGCGCCGCGGGGCTGTCGGACTATCTGCAGGATCGCCACGGTATCCATCTGAGCGGCATCATGCTCGTCTCGTCGATCTTGAACTTCCAGACTGCCAGATTCGACGAGGGCAACGATCTGCCGTATTTGCTGTTCCTGCCGACATATACCGCAACGGCGTGGTACCACAAGAAGCTGGCGCCCGAGCTCCAAGCAGATCTTGGGAAGACGCTGGATGAGGTGCGTGAATTCGCGATGGGTGAGTACGCACGAGCGCTGCTCGCCGGCAACACGCTCAACGACACCGCGCGGCAGGAAGTGGCGCAGCAGGTCGCTCGCCTGACGGGCCTCTCGGCGGCGTTCGTCGAGCAGGCCAACCTGCGCGTCGAGATCTCTCGGTTCAGGAAGGAGCTGTTGCGCGACGCGCGCGTGACGGTTGGCCGCCTCGACAGCCGATATACCGGCCGCGACGAGGATGCAGCGGGCGAGCACACCGCATACGACCCCAGCATGGTCGCCATCTCTGGACCGTACACCGCGGCGCTGAACGCGTACGTCCGTCGAGAGCTGAAGTACGAGAACGACGCTGTCTACGAGATTCTCACCGACAAGGTGCGCCCCTGGAAGCCCGAGGAGCCAGGCAGGTACACGAACGTCGCGCCGGCCCTGCGGTCAGCGATGGCCCAGAACCCGCACCTGCGCGTCCTGGTAGCCAACGGCTACTACGATCTCGCAACGCCGTTCTTCGCGACGGAGTACACCTTCAACCATCTCGCGTATGACGGAGACTACCGTCAACGTGTCAGCATGACGTACTACGAGGCCGGGCACATGATGTACATCCACGGCCCGTCGCTCGAACAATTGAAGGGAAACCTGGCGCGCTTCATCACCGGTGCAAGCCGTGCACCGGTGCCCACGTCGGAGGGAGGGAAGTAAAGGGTCAAGGGATCTAGGGATCTAGGGATCTAGGGATGGGCTTGTCCAAGCGCACGAGCTTCAAACCTAGAGGCCATTTTGCACTGACCGACAATAGCGTGGCCTTGGGGTCGGCCTGGCCAGCAGCCCTCCCGACCCTTGATCCCTAGACCCCTTGACCCCTTGGTCCCTTGATCCCTCCTTAATTCGTCGCCGGATACGCCGCGAAACGCTGCGGCATGTCCGCAACGAGATAGGTCACCACGGCAATCGCGGCTGCGGCGCGTGAGACCTCCCCCGGTGTGATGCGCTCGATCGTGTCGGCCTGCGTGTGGTGGATGGTGAAGTAGCGCGACGGATCGCCGCCGAGCGACATCATGGGCACGTTGCCGGCGCGGGCAATGGGGCTGATATCGGCTCCACCGCCCCCAGCGCCGACTCGATCGACACCGAGCCGTGTGAGCAAGGTCGCGATCTCGCTCAACGTCTGCAGCCCGCGATCCGGTCCGGTGTAACCGAGACGGAGTGGCGCGAACACGCCGGAGTCGCTCTCGAGCGCTAGCACGTGTTGCCCTGCCTCGGCGGCATACGCGTCTCGATACGCCAGGGCGCCGCGCAGCCCGTTCTCCTCGTTGGTGAACAACACAACGCGGACGGTCCGGCGGGGGCGAAGGTCCAGCGCCTTCATCAGCCGCAGCGCCTCCCACGTGACAATGCAGCCCACCCCATCGTCCGACGCGCCGGTGCCGACGTCCCACGAGTCGATGTGGCCGCCGACGAGCACGATTTCGTTCGGCCGCTCGCGTCCCGGGATCTCACCAATCACATTGGCGGATTCCGCGTCCGGCTGCATTTGTGCCTCCATTCGCAAGCGGAGCACCACCGGCCGACCGCGTGCCTGTAGCCGCGCGAGCCGCTCGGCGTCTTCCGCGCTGACAGCGGCCGCGGGAATCTGCGGCACATCCTCGACGTAGGTCATCATGCCGGTGTGCGGCGTTCGGAGCCCCATGCCACCGACCGAGCGAACCAACGCTGCGACAGCGCCGACGCGCGCCGCCTCCGCCGCGCCGTTCGTGCGGTACGTCACGGTCTCGCTGTAGCTCGTGAACGGTGCGTTGAAGAGCACGATCTTGCCGCGTGCCTGCGGCACGCGGCTGCGCAAGTCCTCGAAGCTGCTGACAACCAGCAGCTCTGCCTCGACGCCGTCAGCCGCTGTCGCCACGCTGCCGCCGAGGCCAAGCATCGCGAGCGAGGAGGGCACCGGCTCGACGATCTCCAGGCTCTCGCGACCGCGCACCCAGCGCGGCACCTGCACGCGTTGGAGGCGGACGTTGGTGAGACCGTCGCGCTTCATTTCGGACTCCGCCCAGCGTATGGCCTTTTCGAGGTTGTCGCTGCCCGAGAGGCGTGGACCGAACGTATCGGTCAGCGTCGCCAGGCGGCGCCATGCAAACGGTGACCCGAGCGATGTGTCGATGAGGCGTTGGACCGCCGGCCGATACGGCTCGAGCCACGTGTCGCGTGCTTCCTGGCCGGCCGTCGAGGCGCCCTTCGTCAGCGCGACCGCGATGACGAGCCCCACGAAGATCACCGAGCGGAGGGCCAACCGATGGACGAGGCGAGAGGAGGAGTGAGTGTGCATATCCGGAAACATCTCCGTCAGGCTTTGCTGACCGCCGCACTTGACTGGGAAGATTCTATCAATGGTCACGGCGCGTTCGGCGAACACACCCTACCATCGCGGTAGGGCCGCCTCGCCGAGGAGGCCGTTCTCTCGCCGAGGTGTCCGTTTGGGGTCTGTCTCGGATTCCACTGAGCGCGCCTAGCGGCCCGGCCGGCTTCCCTCACCACGCGTTAGCACAACGAGGCGATCTGTACGGACATCGGTCCAGCGTTCGCGGGATCCATCTGGCCATTCCACGATGACGGCGCTGATTGCGGCATTCGCGCCAAGACCAAAGTGGGCACGTAGATCGGAGGCCGAGAGATAACTGCCATCGCTGCGGACGCGCCGCCAGAGCGTCGGCTGCCCCTGGCGCGCAACGCCGACGCGCGCGCCGACACCCCAGCGGTTGCGTGCCCCGTTGTCCAACCTGACCGACAGCCAGTGCCGCTCTGCCCGTGCTTCATTGAGCAACAGGCGCAGCGGGCCCGCATTGTTGGTCACGAGGAGGTCGATATCACCGTCGTTGTCGATGTCGCCGAACGCGGCGCCGCGGCTGACCTCGATGAGCGCTAGAGCTGCGCCAGCGTTGGCGGTCACCTCCGTCAAGCGTCCCTGTGCTTCCTGGTGGAAGAGTTGGTTGCGCTGTCGGAACGGCTGGGCGTGTCCCCGCTGCTCGCCGATGATATTGACCGCGCCGTTGGCGACGAAGAGATCGAGCCGGCCGTCGGCGTCGTAGTCGAACCAGTCGGTGCCGAACCCCGTCATGCCCGCGGTCGGCATCGCGAGACCGGCCGCCCGGCGGCTGTCCTCGAAATTACCCGTGCCATCGTTGGTGTAGATCACGAAGGTCTCGCCCGTGAGATTCGAGACGAGAAGGTCCTCATCACCGTCTGCGTCGTAATCCGCGGAGGCAATGCCCATGCTGCCTTCGGGACGGCCGTCACCGCTGACGGCGGTGCCAGACAGCAGGCCTGCATCCTCGAACGTCCCGTCGCTACGGTTGATCCAGAGCTGGTTGGGGGAGGCGTCGTTCGCCACGTAGACATCGATCCAGCCATCACCGTCATAGTCACCCGTGGCGACGCCGAGGCCGCGACCGAAGGCGCTCGCCATGCCGGAGGGCTCGGTCACGTCGGTGAAGGTGCCGTCACCATTGTTGCGGAACATGCGGTCTGGCACTGGATTATAGGCGCGCGGACCGCAGTAGTCGCGGGCACCGAGCGCCTCGTAGCAGATCTTGTTGCTCGCAATCGTGAAGGCCACGTAGTTTGCGACGAAGAGATCGAGATCGCCATCGCGGTCGTAATCCAGGAAGGCGGCGCTCGTGCTCCAACGCGGATCGTCGACCCCTGCCGTTCTCGTCACGTCGGTGAACGTACCGTCGCCCTTGTTGCGATAGAGCACGTTCGACCCGAACGTCGTCACGTACAGGTCGAGGTTGCCGTCATTGTCGTAGTCTCCCACCGCGGTCCCCATGCCATACGCGGCTAGACCAACGCCTGCCTTCTGTGTGACCTCCGTGAAGCGTAGTGTCGGCTGGCCGTCGGACGATGTCGTGAGGTCGTTGCGAAAGAGGCTGGACACGGGGGCCGATGGGGCGTCACGGAGGTCGTCGAGCCCCTGCACGGCGTAGACGTCGAGGTCCCCGTCGTTGTCGTAGTCGAACAGGGCCACACCCGCGCCCATGACCTCGGGCATGTAGTACTGCCCGGAGGCGCCGTTCACGTGCGTGAATGCCAGGCCGACATCACGCGCGGCCTCGCGAAAGAGGGGCGCGTCGATGGCGAGTGGCAGCAGCAGCGCAGCGGCAGCACAACGCGTCAGCAGGGAGGGTGTCATCGGAGGCCCGCCAGCTCGCGCTCGATGGCTGCGGCCAGCGCCGTTTGGCCGTGCGACTCGGCGAGCTGCTTGGCCTTTGTCGCCCATTCGAGGCCAACCTCGCGCTGACCCGCGTGTACGTACGCCGTGGCCAGTGCGAACAGGTATTGCGGCGTCTCGGCATCCACCGGCGTCGTCAGCTTGGACAGCGCGGCGATTGCCTCGTCGAACCGGCGCGAGCCAATGAACATCCGCCCGAGATTGAACCGCGCCAGGCGGAACGTCGGTGCCTCGCGGACCGCACGCTGGTAGGCGTCCAACGCCTCGTCCACACGGCCGTCTTGCTCGAGTAGCTGGCCGAGATTGTTGTGCGCCGATGCGCGCTGCGGGTTGACCTCGATCGCCTTGCGATAGGCCTCCGCGGCTTCGGCGTAGCGCTTCTGCAGTCCGAGGAGTACCCCATAGTTGTAGTGCGCCTCGTCCGACTCCCGGCCGGCGTCGACGATGGCCCGGTAGTGTGCCTCGGCCTTCTGCCATTCTTTCAACCGGCCGTAGAGTGAGATCAAGTTGGCGTGGGCCTGAACGAGCTCGGGATTTGCTGCCAGGGCGGCTTCGTGCGCCTGCACGGCTTCCTCGAGACGTCCCGCTTTGGCCAACTCGAGGCCTCGCTGCGCCTGCGATCGCGAGTCGACCTTGAGCGCGTGGACACCGGCGAGCAGCGGATCGTCTAGGCCGGGCCAGCGCGTACCGTACTTGTGATGCAGCTCGAGCTCACCGCGCGCTTCGTCTCGCCGATCCAGGTCGCGATACGCCATGGCGAGCGCGTAGTGGGCGGCACCGAACTCCGGAAAGAGGCTGCAGGCGCGGCGATAATGCGCGACGGCGGCCTCGGTGCGGCCATCCTCTGCAGCGACTCGTCCGAGGCCGTACTCTGCCGGCGCGGCGGCTTCGGGCTCGCGTGCGAGCGCTTCGAAGTGCCGAGCGCTCTTCTCGCGCTGCGCCGTTTCGAGCAGCGCTTCGGCCAGCTTGAGGCGAGCAGGCAGGTAATCGGGACGCAGCGTCAGTGCCGTCTCGAGCCAGGGGACGGCTTCGGCAGAGCGCTTGGTGCGCGCGGCAACAACAGCTGCGAGATAGGGCCAGTCGAACGTCTTGGGTGCGAGGGCAGCGGCGCGCGCGTAGGCTGCGGCGGCTCGGTCCCACTGCTCCCACGCATGCAGCGTCATCGCCAAACGGCCCACGGCTCCCGCATCCTCTGGGTTGGCGACCGCCTCACGATACGCCGGCTCGATGGCGCGCCTGGCCTCGGGCGGATAGGCCTCGAGGGAGAGCTCCGGCACAGGCAGCGGCTGCCGTGCGCCGACGGCCTGCGATCCCACGGCCACGAGCAGCGCGATCACCCGAAGGTACGGAAGGGGCACTATTCGTGAACTCGTGGGATGATCGCGTTTCTGGTAGGGCGGCCCCTTAGGGCCGCCCTGAGCGGCGGGGTTGAAGCCCCGCCCTACCTCCTCCTCTTGTGCTAGAACGCGAACCTCACACCAAGCCGGATCTGACGCTCGCCGTATCCGTTGAGCGTGCTCGTGATCCTCATGAAGTTCGCGTTGTTGACATCGCCGTTCGGGTTCGCGAACTTCGGCGTGTTGGTCACGTTGTTAGCCTCGACCCGGAACTCGAGCCGCCGGAGCCCACCTAGCAGGAAGGCCCGGAACACCGAGAGATCCAGGTTGGCGCCTCCGGGGCCGCGGACCGAGTTCGGGCTCGAGCTCCCAAAGCGCACGCCCTCCGGCTGTGCCCAAGCGCTCGGATCGTAGTACGTCCCGCTTGCGCCGACATCGCCGATGCGCGTGGTGTCTCCAATCTGGTCGGCGGTCTGGAGGTTACTCGGCGTGTTCAGGGTGTCCCCGTTCGCGGTCACGTCGAACGGTGTACCGCTGAACATGGCGAAGACGCCGTTGAGCTGCCAGTCGCTGATGAGCGCCCTCGCGACGTTGCCATAGCCCTCGTCACTTCGCCATGGGAGCTGGTACAAGAACCCCAGTTGGAAGTTGTGCGTCCGGTCGAAGCCGGCGACCGTATAGTTGCGGTGATACTGACTTGGCGTGTTGAAATGAACACCCGTCGACCCGTCCTCGTCGCCGGTCGACATGTTCATCGACTTGCCCCACGTGTAGGCCCCCTTGAGCATCAGACCATCGCTGAGTGGCCGGTTGAGGGCGACCTGGAAGGCGTGGTACCGCGTCTTCAAGCGGGCACCCCAGGAGTCGAGATTCCGGAACCGCCCGAGCGAAGCGTAGGGCCGCCCGTCGTTACCGGAGCCTATCTCCAGCGGCGCGTTGATGTCGATCCAGGCATAGCCGCCGTCGCCCTTGGTCCCGACGTAGGCGAGATCCAGCGACATGTTGAGGGGCAGACGCCGCTCGACCGCGAGGTTCCACGACTGAATCGTGCCGCGGTCGATGTTGCCCGGCTCCGGCGTTCGCATGGCGACCCCAGGCGGCAGCGGAAACTGACCGCTCTCGAGGTCTGGCCCCGTGATCAGCGGGATGCCTTCGTCGAGCGGCCCATACGGTGCGAATGTCTCGTTGTCGAAGAACTGCTCTGCGATCGTGAGCGGGTACGAGCCACGAAGCGGGCGCGACCACGGGACGGGGTTGTACGTGACGCCGTAACCGCTCCTGATGACGGTGTCCTCGTTGGGCCGATAGACGAACCCGACCCGCGGAGCGAAGTTGTCCTTGCCTGCCTCCAGGCCGACGTCCTCGGGATTGCCGCCGCGCCCGCCGAGCATCACGTCGAGCGTCTCGAGATCCACGCGCTCGATGCCACGGTCGACCCGATGCATGATGGGGTAGTACTCCCATCGCACGCCGAGGTCGAGCGTCATCTTCGAGCTCACGTTCCAGCGATCGCGGAAATAGAGGCCGTGCTGCCACTCCCGGCCGGTCAACAGCTCGTTCTGCACGCTCTTGCTGACGGTGCCTGGGAGGCCGAGCAAGAACGCGGCGTAGTAATTGTAGAAGTTTGCCGTCTGCGGCCCGCCCCTGAGCGCCGTCGTGCTGCGTGTCGTGAAGTCGAAGCGGCCGCGCGGGTTGTCGAGCTCCGGCTGCCAATGCGTCAGGGACAGGAAGTTCACCAGGTAACCACCCCGGAACTCGTGCCGCCCGGCGACCTTGGTGATGTTGGTCGAGAATGAGTACGTCCGCTCGTCGCGGAAGATCGGCATCCAACCCTCGAAGTTTCCCAGCACTGAAAACGGCGCGGCATTCGTGAGAGGCGGAGTACCGGTCGTCGTGGCGCTCGTCCCAACGTCGAACCGCGGGTAACCCGCGTAGCGGTCTCTGTTGGGCAAATCGAGACCCTGGTCGTTCGTCCCGGGAATCCCCAGCACATCGAGACCGAAGTTCCCCGCTTCGAAGTCTGCGCCGAGGACCGTCTGGTCCTGACGCGAGAAGCCGAACGTGCTGTCGAGGACGACCGTCGGGCTCAGCGTCCAGGTCTGGCCCGCCGTGAACTGGTACACCTTGGTGTCGCCGCCATCGCCCTCGGCGTCAGGGTCGGGCCCGAGGAAGTAGGTCCGGTCGTCGACGACCGCGTCCAGGTAGCTGAACTTGCCCCAGATCTGATGCGAGGAGGTCCGGTTCCAGTTGATCTTGCCGTCGTAGTTGTACCGGTCCGTGGTCCGGCTCTCCTGCCGCTGGTAGTTCTGGCTGAAGCCACCGGCCCCGAAGCCTGTCGTATTTGGCAGTGGATACAGCTCGAGCAATTCGCGCGCGATCGGGTGAATGCGGTCGTCCGGGATCACGTTGTTCGGGAACGGCTGGCGGCCGCTGCCATCCGGATTGCCCGTGGCCGGGTCGTAGATGACCTGACGAGTGCCATCGGCGTTGCGCGCGTTGCCGAAGTTGCCGTTTCGGAGCCCGCTATCCGGCACGCTCAAGAAGTTGAACAGGTCCTGCGACTGTTTGTAGCCCTCGTACGAGCCGAAGAAGAACAGCGTGTTGCGCTTGATCGGCCCACCGATCGTGCCACCGAAGATGTTGCGGTTGACCGGGAGCTTGTCCGGCTTGGCGTCCGCGGTCCCGAAGAAATAGGGCCGCGCGTTCAACGTGTCGCTATTGAAGAACTCGAAGGCCGACCCCCTGAGCTCGTTCGTGCCCGACTTGGTGACGACGGTGATGGCGGCGCCGCCGGCCATGCCTTGCTCGGCGTCGAAGGTATTCGTGGAGACGTTGACCGTGTCGATCGTCTCCGCCGGGGAGACGTACATGTCGTGGTGCGGCAGCCAGATGTTGACGTTCGTGGCCCCGTCCGTGCGCGTGGCGTTGCTGTTGGGATTTTGGCCGTTGACGAAGGTGCGGAGCGACCGCGCGGGCGTGTCGGTCTCGGCGTTCTGGAACGTGGCGGGCGTCGCGCCAGGTGCGAGGTTGACCAGCGCTTGATAGTTGCGGAACTGATTGAGCGGCAGGCTCGTGATCTCGTCTGATTTCAGCTCCGTGTGAAGGTCGGCCTTGTCGGTCTGCAGGAGTGACGCCTCCGAGGCGACCGTCACCGTTTCGGTGAGGGCGCCGACCTCGAGCCTCACGTCGATGCGACTGATGGTGTTCACGGTGACGGGCACGCCGGTTCGCAGGAACTCTCTGAACCCTTGCAGCACCACCTGCACATCGTACGGGCCCGGCTGCACGTTCGTGAAGGAGTAGTTGCCGTTGTCGCCGCTCACCGTCTCGAGGACGAGACCGGTGTTGGTGTTGGTGGCGGTCACGGTGGCGCCGGGCACGGCGGCGTCGGAGCTATCGGTGACGCTGCCGACCAAGCCGCCGTACAAGACCTGTGCCACGGCCGGCCGCTTCGACAAGGCGATCGCACCGGTTATGACCAGGACGGTCACGACCATCGTCCCGACTGCGCGAGCGGGTCTCATGCCTTCCTCCCTCCGAGCTCATCGCGGCGACGGGCTGGCATCGGATCTCACATCGTGGGACGCGCAGCCGTTGCCGCTTCCAGCGCGGTCGACCCGCGCACGACGAAATGGTGGAGCAAAAACGGAAGGTAATCCTTTTGCGGCGCTGGTGTCAACGCAGCGGCAATCTAGGTCGTCATCGGGACATATCCAGCAATTGGAGCAGGTTCTCGCGCGTGAGCATCGTGACCTCCGTCGGCACTTCGAGAAAGGGAGTCACGTCGGAGACAACACGACTCCAGTTCATGTCTTCGAGGCGACTGCGAACCACTTCTCTCCAAGTGATCTGATCGGGCAGGGGGCCGCTCCAGTCAGTCTGCCGGAGCGCTTCGCGGAGAAGGTCGAGATTCGGCTCGGGCCACGTACGGTCGCTCAGGTACCACAGCAGGTCATAGACATCGCGTCCCTTGACGTAAGGGCGCTGGAGAACGGCGTGCAGCTTGCCCGAGAGGAGGGATGCCCGGTCGTGGTGTTGAAGTTGCAGGATGGCATGGCGCCGGACGACCGTTGTTTCGAGTCGTGCGCCGCGAGGTGGCCGGGTATCCACTTCGATCCTGACGGACAGCACCTGCTGCCTCCGAGGGGCAAGAGCCAGTTCGTACAAGAGACCAGGAAACCTGACGAAGGTTGAGTGCACTGCGCGTCGATCGCTAACCCGGATCTCCACGTCGTACGCTTCCGCAGCGAGCTCACGCCGGACCGCCTCTGCGCAGCGCCGGAGATCGTATGGCTTCTCGGGGCGTTCCAGCGTGAAGTCGAGATCCTCCGAGTGCCGCGGCAACGCGTACAAGAAACGCAGAGCGGTGCCACCCTGAAACGCCAGTGCCATCATCGCGCCTTCACGCTGCAAAGCCGAGAGGATGCGCGCCTGTAGATACTCGCGCACGACATTCACGCCGCGTGGTCCGGAGGTGTCGGGTCCCAATAGGTGGCGGATGTATTCCTTCACAGCGCCTCGTAATCTGCTCGTTCCGTCTCGGCGAGTGTCTCGACGACCAACGCGGCTCGGACAAGCTTTGGTGATTCGGCGGACCGAGCGGAGCGACGAAGCAGCTCCAGGTCGAGCTGATCGAGGTGCTGCAAGCGAAGGTTCTCGAGGAAAGGTTCCGTGTCGCCTGCAGGTTCGAGGTGTACAAGGTCGAGCAGGGCCTTCTCTGGAGATGCCACCAGCGCATCCTGCCCAGGAGTGACGCGCTCGACGCGGTAGCCAAACAGCAGCTTGGGCTTGACGTGACGAAACAGGAACGAGCCCAGCGATGTCTGGAAACGGCGCGTTCCCCGTGTGCTGATGCTCGTGACGACCGCGACGTGCTCCGGAATGAGCCCGTGCCACGCCAGGGCAGCCTGACAACTGACGTAGGAGCCCGGAACCAACCGATTAGCCACGAGGAATGGGTGGGGCTCGACCTTACGGTGCGGCGCGGCAAGAGCGTAGAGACCACGGCGAATCTGTACGATGCGGCGGGAGCGCTTCCATCGGCTGAGCTGCCGCTCGACGTCCGCCACAGAGGCGGTCCCTGCAAGGAGCAGCCCTGTGTCGAAAACGGGCTCCTGCCCCACGACTTGCAGGAGTCCGGTAAATGTCACTCACATAACATACCACTAATGGTAAGTAACTGAAACAGATTGGCTTCAGACGCCACATCGGCGGGGGGCGCATCTGCAAATAAGAACGCCGGCGGGCGTGAGGCCTGCCGGCGTGTGTTTGTCGACCGCGTTGCGTGAGAGGCTAGAAGCTGAATCGCAGGCCGAGTCGAATGGTCCGCGGCGCGTTCGCCGTGCTGAAGATCTGCATGAAGTCGCTGGCAGTGACGCCTTCATCCTGGTTCCCGCCAAGGCCAGCCGGTCCATTGAAGATCGGATGATTGAGGATGTTGAACGCTTCGGCGCGGAACTCGAGCCGGCGCGATGCACCCAACGGGAAGGCGCGGAACACCGACAGGTCGAGGTTCCAGGCGCCGGGGCCGCGCACGGAGCTGCGACCAGAGTTGCCGAACTCTACGCCCTCGGGCTGCTCCCAGGCGCTCGGATCGAAGTACGTTCCGGCATCGCCGACGTTGCCGAGCACGACGGGGTCCGCCACCTGGTTGGCCGTCTGGATGTTGCCTGGCATGTTGATCGAGATCCCGCTGTTTGCCGTGACCGTGAAGGGAACACCGGAATAGGCATACGCGATACCGTTCAACTGCCAGCCGTCGGCGAGCGCCTTGGTGATGCCTGTCGTGTTCCTCGCGAACGGCAGCTCATAGAGGAAGCCGAGTTGAAACACGTGCGTGCGATCGAAGGGCTGCAAGGCGTAGTTACGGTGGAGCTGGCTCGGTGCGTTCCATCGGAGGCCGACCCAGCCGTCTTCGCCGTTTGCGCTTTCGCCCATCGCCTTGGACCAGGTGTACGCCCCCTTGAGCATGAGGCCGTTTCTGAACGGCCGATTGACGGCGACCTGCAGGGCGTGGTACTCGGTCTTTAGGCGCGGTCCCCAGCTCTTGAGGTCGCGGTTGCGGCCGAACTCCTCGAAGAACGGCCGGCTCTCGTTGCCGCCTCCCGGTGTGTCGGAGGCGTTGATGTCGAGGTCGGCGAACCCGTCGGTGCCCTTCGTGCCGACGTAGGCGAGATCAACCGAGATGTCGCCCGGGAAGCGCCGCTCGATGGCGACGTTCCAGGACTGAATGTAGCCGCGCGTGAGGTCCGACTCCGGCGTGCGCATGTCAACCGTCGGCGGCAGCGGGACGCGGCCGCTGCTCGTGTCCGGCTGCTGCACCTCCGGAATGCCTTCGTTGAGCTCGGCGACCCAGCCCCACGGATTGTCCTGTGAGAAGTTGTCGCCGATGGACAGCGGATAGAACCCGCGCAGCGGCCGGGCGAACCCGAGCGGGTTGTACGTGATGCCGTATCCGCTGCGGAACACCGTCTCGTCGTTCACGCGATAGATGAACCCGAGGCGCGGTGCGAACAGGCCGCTGCCCACATCGACGCCGAGATCATCCGGGTTGCCGCCGACACCGCCGAGGAGCACCTCCATGGTCTCGAGATCCAGCCGCTCGATGCCACGCCCGGCGCGCGTCATGAGCGGATAGTACTCATAACGAAGCCCGAGGTTGACCGTCATCCGGTCGTTGAGCTGCCAGCGATCGTTGAGGTACAGCGCGTGCTGCCACTCGCGCGTCGTCATTAGCTCGTTCTGGATGCTCTTGTTCGTGCTGCTGACGAGGCCGAGCATGAAGGCTGCGTACGTGTTGTAGAAGTTGGGGGTCTGGCCGCCGTTGAGCCCGGTGGCGTTGGCGGCGAAGTTGAATTCGCCGCGTGGATTGGCGACCTCCGGCTGCCAATGATCGAGGTACAGATAGTTGCCCGAGTACCCGAAGCGCAGCTCGTGGTCGCCGGCCATCTTCGTCAGGTTCGTGGAGATCGCGTACGTGCGCTCGTCTCGGAACAGCGGGTTCCAGCCGGCGTTGTTGCCCAGGGCGCTGAAGCCAGGATTGAACTCTGGAAATCCCGAGTAGCGCTCGTCGTTTGCGAATGCCCCATTCCCGCCGTTGGTGCCAGGCAGGCCCAGCACGTCGCGCCCGAAGAATCCGAGCTCGAAGTCCGACGCTGCAACGTTCTGATCCTGACGTGAGAAGCCGAACGTCGAGTCGAGCACCAAGGTGGGGCTGAGCGTCCAGGTATGGCCGAAGGTCGATTGATAGACCTTGGTGTCGCCGTTGCCGTTGCCGTCCACACCCAGGTAGAACAAGTTGCCCACCGTGGCGTTCATCTGGCTGTACTTGCCCCAGATTTGGTGAGACGAGCTACGGTTCCAGTTGATCTTGACGTCGAAGTTGTGCCGATCGACGTTGGTGTTGTTCTCACGCGTAAAGTTCCGCGTCGCGTCGTGGGCATCGTCACCTGCATTGGGCAGTGGGTAGAGGTCGAGGACGTCCCGAGCGACCGGGTTGATCCGATCAGCAGGGACCACGTTATTGGGAAACGGCTGGCGGCCAGTCCCATCCTCGTTGCCGGTCATGGGATCATAGATGACCTGCAGGGTGCCGTCTGCGTTCCGCGCGTTGCCGAAGTCTCCGGTGCGCAGGGCTGGGGTGGGGACATCGTAGAACCCGAAGTCCGAGCTGCGGTCGAAGAAGCCCTCATAGGAGCCGAAGAAGAACAGCTTGTTCGGGACGATGGGACCGCCGAGCGTGCCGCCCGTGATGTTGCGATCGAGCGGCGGCTTCTCGGGGTCGAAGAACTCTCTGGCGTTGAGGGCGTCGCTGTTGACGAACTCGAAGGCGGAACCGGACAGCTGGTTCGTGCCGGACTTGGTGATCACCGTGATCGCCGCGCCACCTGCCTGCCCCTGCTCGGCGCCGAAGCTGTTGGTCGAGATGTTGACCGTGTCGACCGTCTCGGCCGGAGAGACGTACATGACGTGGTGCGGTAGCCAGAGATTCACGTTCGTGGCGCCGTCGGTCTTCGTCGCGTTGCTATTCGGGTTCTGGCCGTTGACGAATGTCCGCAGCGAACGCGCTGGCGAGTCGGTAAGCGCATTTTGAAAGACCGCCGGCGTTGCCCCCGGCACGAGGTTCATCAGGCTCTGGTAGTTCCGGTAGCTCGGTAGCGGAAGGTCCGTAATCTCCTTCGCCTTCAGCTCGGTGTGCACGTCCGCGGTGTCGGTCTGCAGCAGGGCCGCCTCGGAGGCAACGGTCACCGTCTCCTGGAGCTCACCGACCTCCAAGGTGACGTCCACGCGGCTGATGCTGTTGGCGGTCACCGGCACGCCCGTGCGCACGAACTCCTTGAATCCTTGCAGTGAGATGCTGACGTCGTAGGCGCCAGGCTGGATGTTCGTGATGTTGTAGTTGCCGGCTTCGTTGGAGACGGCCTCGAGCACGAGGCCGGTATTCGTGTTCGTCGCGGTCGCCGTCGCGCCCGGCACCGCGGCGCCGGAGCTGTCGCGCACGGTGCCGACGAGGCCGCCGTACAAGACCTGGGCGTCGGCTGGCCGAGCCCATGGCATGGTCGCACCGGTTATAACCAGCGCAATGGCTACAATTCTCCTTGCTGCTGCCTTAGGGGGGCTCACTCCACACCTCCAACCGTGCCCCCAACGCGGGGCACACAATAAAAAGCCCTTCATCACCGAGCACACCATGCGACGAGAATCAGGGCGACACGCAATGAGACAGCGGGGGCGCACAACCGAACTGGCTGAGCAGCACCAAGGTAATCCGCTTACCGGGCTTGTGTCAACGGCCAGACGTGCGCACACGAATAACGATCAGCGTAGCGCACCACGATGACACTGAGGTGACAGCGGAGGTGGCTGCGCGGCGTGCAGCCGCACAGGTGTAGCAGGGTAGGGTGGTGCTGCGTGATACAAAAGGGCCCAGCGATCACTCGCCAGGCCCTTGTGGAGGGCTACGACTGTCGCACGCCTGACACCGGGCTCAGAAGCTGAACCTCAGGCCAAGGCGAACCTGCCGTGGCGGGTAAGCGGGAGTGGCGTTGCCTCCTAGCAGGCTCGTCACCTGCATGAACGTCCCGCTCGTGACGTTGTTGCTCGGGTTGTTGAACTTTGGCGTGTTGGACACGTTGGAGGCCTCGACCCGGAACTCCAGCCGGCGTGTGCCGCCCATTGGGAAGGCCCGGAACAGCGAGAGGTCGAGGTTGACGCCGCCGGGGCCGCGCACCGAGTTTCGGCCCGAGTTGCCAAAGCGGACCCCCTCCGGCTGTGCCCAGGCGCTTGTGTCGTAGTACGTCCCGCTCGCGCCAATCTCGCCGACGTTCTGGGCGTCGCTAACCTGGTCGGCCGTCTGCGTGTTGCTCGGCGTGTCCAGCACAGCGCCGCTCGCGGTCACCGTGAAGGGCGTGCCGGTGAACGCCGCAAAGACCCCGTTGATCTGCCAGTCGCTGACGAGGGCCTTCGCGATGCTGCTGTAGCCTCCATCGTTGCGCCACGGGAGCTGATAGAGGAACCCGAGCTGGAAGTTGTGCGTCCGGTCGTAGCCGGCAAGGGCGTAGTTGCGATGAAGCTGACTCGGCATGTCCCAGGTGAGCCCGACCCAGCCGTCATCGTCCGCCATGTTCATCGCTTTGCTCCAGGTGTAGGCGCCCTTCAGCATCAGCCCGCCCGTGAAGGGGCGATTCAGGGCCACCTGCAGGGCGTGATACCGCGTCTTCAAGCGCCCGCCCCAGAGGTTGAGATCGTTGGTTCGGCCCATTGACGCGAACGGCCGGCCTTGGTTGCCGGTCCCGACCTCCTGCGGCGAGTTGATATCGAGGTCGGCATACCCACCGTCGCCCTTGGTCCCGACGTAGGCAAGATCTACCGAGAGATCCCCAGGCAGACGCCGCTCGAAGGAAAGATTCCAGGACTGAATCATGCCGCGATCCACGTTGCCGGGCTCAGGTGTCCGCATCGCGGCTTCAGCGGGCAGCGGAACCCGGCCGCTGCTGAGGTCCGGCCCCTCAATGAGCGGAATGCCTTCATCGAGGGTGCTGGCGAAGCCGAACGGCTCGTCCTGGAAGAAGCTGGCCGCGATCGTGAGCGGATAGAACCCGCGCAGCGGCCGCGACCAGGGCATCGGGTTGTAGGTGACGCCGTAGCCCGTGCGCACCACGGTGTCGTCGTTCAATCGATAGACGATCCCGACGCGTGGCGCGAAGTGGTTCGCGCTCGCGTCCAGACCGACGTCTTCGGGATTGCCGCCGAGGCCGCCGAGGAGCACATCGAGCGTTTCAAGATCGACCCGCTCGAGGCCGCGGTCTGCCCGATGCATGATCGGGTAGTACTCCCAGCGGACGCCGAGGTCGAGCGTGAGCTTGTTGTTCACCGCCCAGCGGTCGCGGACGAACACCCCATGCTGCCACTCGCGCCCGGTCATCAGCTCGTTCTGCACGCTCTTGCTGGCTGTTCCCACCAGGCCCAGCAAGGTGGCCGCGTACCGGTTGTAGAAGTTACCGGTCTGCGCGCCATCGGCGTTGAGCGCCGCCGCGTTCGTAGCGATTTGAAAGCGACCGCGCGGGTTGTCGATCTCCGGCTGCCAGTGATCGAGGTAGAGGAAGTTCACGAGATAGCCGGCGCGAATCTCGTGGCGACCCGCCACCTTCGTGAGGTTGGTCGAGACTGAGTAGGTGCGCTCGTCGCGGAAGATCGGCATCCATCCTTCGTAGTTGCCGAGCAGGCTGAAGCCCGTGTCAAAGCGCGGGTAGCCGGCGTACCGCGAATCGCCGAGCCCCTGGTCGTTCGTGCCCGGGATGCCCAGTACATCGAGGCCAAAGTTGCCGGCCTGGAGATCTGGTCCCAGCACCGACTGGTCCTGACGCGCGAAGCCGAACGTGCTGTCGACGACGACCGTTGGGCTGAGCGTCCAGGTCTGACCGGCGGTGAACTGGTAGACCTTGGTGTCGCCGCCGTCACCCTGCGCATTCGGGTCGGGACCCAGGAAGTAGGTGCGGTCGTCGACAACGGCGTCCATGTAGCTGAACTTCCCCCAGATCTGGTGCGCCGATGTCCGGTTCCAGTTGATCTTCGCGTCGTAGTTGTATCGGTCCGTCGTGCGCTTCTCCTGGCGCTGATAGTTGTCCGTGAAGCCGCCGGCGCCGAAGCCCGTAGTGTTCGGCTCCGGATACAGATCCAGCAACTGGCGCGCGATCGGATGGATCCGGTCGGATGGAATCACGTTGTTGGGAAACGGCTGGCGGCCGGTGCCATCCGGGTTGCCGGTCATCGGGTCGTAGATGATCTGACGCGACCCGTCCGTGTTGCGCGCGTTCCGGAAGTCGCCGTTTCGGAGTGCCGCATCCGGTACCGTGAAGAAGTTGAACAGGTTCTGCGATCGCCTGTAGCCTTCGAACGAGCCGAAGAAGAACAGCGCGTTGCGCTTGATGGGGCCGCCGACCGTGCCACCGAAGACGTTCTGGTCGATAGGCAGCTTTTCCGGCTTGGCATCTGCCGTTCCGAAGAAATATGGTCTCGCGTTCAATGCCTCGCTGTTGAAGAACTCGAACGCCGACCCCCTGAGCTCGTTCGTCCCGGACTTGGTGATGACAGTGAGGGCGGCGCCACCCGCCATCCCCTGCTCAGCGTCGAAGTTGTTCGTGGAGATGTTGACAGTATCGATGGTCTCCGCCGGCGGCACGTACATGTCGTGGTGTGGAAGCCAGATGTTCAAGTTCGTCGCGCCGTCGGTGCGGTTGGCATTGTTGTTGCGGTTCTGACCGTTGACGTTCGTGGTCAGCGAGCGCGCGGGTGAGTCGGTCTCGGCGTTCTGAAACATCGCCGGCGTCGCACCAGGCACGAGGTTGACGAGCGCCTGGTAGTTGCGAAACTGGTTGAGCGGCAGGCTCGTGATCTCGGCAGACTTCAGCTCCGTGTGCACGTCGGCCTTGTCGGTCTGAAGCAAGGTCGCTTCGGAGGCGACCGTGACCGTCTCCGCGAGGCCACCTACGTCGAGCGTGAGATCGACGCGGCTGATCGTGTTCACGGTGACCGGCACGCCGGTCCGCACGAACTCCTTGAAGCCCTGCAGCACCACCTTCACGTCGTAGGGGCCAGGCTGGACATTCGTGATGGAGTAAGTGCCGGTCTCGTTGCTCACGGTCTCGAGCACCAGGCCGGTATTCGTGTTGACTGCCGTCACGCTCGCGCCCGGGACCGCCGCGCCGGACGAGTCCCTGACCGTGCCCACCAGGCCGCCGTACAGGACCTGGGCGTTCACCGGCGGGCTCCATGAGCTGATCGCACCGGTTATAACCAGTGCATTGATCCCAATCCTCCCAAGGACGTTAGGGGGCCTCACACCATACCTCCATGTCAAGCCGCATCGGAAGCGGCAAATCACAAAGATCCGGCGTCGCCGACGCGGGATGCGAGGCACGCTGATCGCCCGCACCCGTCGGCGACGGGAGCATGCAACCTGAAATGGTTGAGCACAAGAAAGGTAACCCCCTCGCCGCACTCCTGTCAATGGCTCGACGGAGGCGAGGGGCGCCTCAGGTGAGCACACGCGGCGGGCGTGCTACATGACCCGACCACCGCGCAGCTCGTAAACCGCGCAAGACCAGGGAGTAGCAGGGAGTGCGTAGCGGTCCGAAAGACCCTGTCCTCGCCCAGCCGGTAGGTGAACCCGAGGCGAGGCGCAAAGAGGCCATGACCCAGTGACGATCGCAAAGGGCTTCGCGAGCTCGCCAAAGATCATCCGCGTACCCGCCAGCGTGTGGTCGTCTGTCGCGAACCACGGGCCCGCACCGACGATGGAATCCTGATCCTGCCGGCGCGACAGTTGTGCCGGCGACTGGCGGCACCGGATCTTGTCTGAGAGTCTCGACCGCTCGAACGTCGAACCGTTACGCTTCTCCCCGCGCGTGCTGTCCCCGTGGCAGCAGCGCGACGGCTGCGGCGCCTAGCGCAGCAAGCAGCACGAGGATAAGAAAGCCATCTCCGTAGCTTCCGGTGCGGTCTCGAATCGCCGCGACGGCCATTGGTGCGAGCGCCTCGGCCGCACCGTCGGCCGTCAGCACTATCCCCATCACCCGGCCGAGGACCGCCACGCCGAAGAGCTCCGCCGCCATCAACGGAATGATCATGTAGTCGCCCCCGAGCCCGATTCCAAAGACCAGCGCAAACAGATACAGCATCGGCTGTGACTGCGCGAAGAACAGGAGCGGGATGGCGGAGGCAACAATCGAGTAGATGAGCAGCATGACGTACTTCTTCGGCCACCGGTCCGCAAGCCAGCCCATGAGCAGCCTTCCAATGATGCTTCCGACGAGCACGAGCGACGCGATGTAGCCGATCGACTGCTGCGAGTACTCGAGGTCGAGGCTGAGATAGAGCTTGAGGTTCTGCATCGTCCCGCCGACCGCGCCAATCGAGCACATGCTCGCGATGAGGAGCAAATAGAACGGCCAGGCACGCAGGACGGGGGAGAAGCTGGCGCCCGGATTGCCCGCGTGTGCAGGAGGCAGGCGTTGAGGTTCGAGGTTCGAGGTTCGAGGTTCGAGGTTGGCCGCGTGCAGGGTGCAGCGGTGCTCAGGTGCCGGATCGGGTTTGTCTTTGACGAACCACGCGAGTGGCAGCGCACACGCGATGAGGAGCACGCCGAGTATCTGCAGCGCCGGCTGCCACCCTAGCTGGTTGATGAGGAAGACCGCGAGTAGCGGCACCACCGCGCCACCGACGCCGATGCCGAGGTACGCAAAACCCATCGCCTTGCCACGCCCGCGATCGAACCAGCGTGAGAGCAGGACCTGGTTCGGCAACGGACCGCCGCAGACATAGCCGAGGGCGTTGAAGAGATAGAAGAGATAGAAGCCAGTCAGCGTCGAGATGAAGCCGAGACCGATGAGGGCGATGCCAGCCATCGCGATGCCCACGAGCATCAGCCGCCGCGGCCCAAAGCGATCGACCAGCCATCCGGCGAGAAACCCAAACAGCGGTCCCACGATCAACTTGCTATACGCGTTGCCGGACGTCACTTGCGCGCGTGTCCAGCCGAAATCGCGCACCATGAAATCGTAGAAGAATGGAAGGCCGTACAACGCGAGACCGACGATGGAGAAGAGCGCCGCGAACGCAGTGAAGGCGACGTGAACCTGAGCGCGCGACAGCGATGATGATGTCATGACAGCGTGGCTTTCACCTCTTTGAGGCGCGCGGCGTGTGGATGTGCCGCATAGAAGCGATCGAGCGGAAAGCAGCCGGAGACGAGGCCATGGCGCGGCGCCGTCGTGCAGTCGCTGAACGTCCGGCAGATCGCCTTGCGCTGGAGCGGCCGGCCTGCGAGCACGTCTGCGGGAAGCGTTGGGTACGCGAGCACCATTCGACCAATGCCCACCACGTCGACCGCCTCTTGCCGAACCGCGGCCTGTGCGACGTGCGGCAGCCACTCCTGCAGGTAGCTGTACGCCGAGCCGACGACGACGAGATCCGGGAAGGCTCGCTTGAGCTGCGCCGTCACCTGGATCTGACGAGCCACGCCGACGAGCGGATCCTCAGGCGGAAGGTAACCGTCCGAGGGCGGGAACAGGGCCGGCCGCTGGATGTGGGGATTGTAATACGGGCTGCCGCCGGAGATGCACACGAGCCGCACGTCGAGCTCGCGCAACAGCGCCAGAAAGCAACGGGCATCATCGAGCTCTGGCAGTGCTGCCGGGTCTCGAAGCGCACCGAAGGCGAATCGATAGCGCCGCGCGTCGGCGTCGGGCACACCGGAGCCGTCGCCATTCTTGGAATAAGGAATACTGTCGAACGCCGACAGCCGCACGCCAAGACCGAGTCGCGGCTCCACCGCACGAATGCCTTCGACCACCAGTCGCAGAAATCGTGTGCGGTTCTCGAAGCAGCCGCCAAACTTCCCGGGACGATCGACCGCCGACAGCAGCTCGTGAGCGAAATAACCGTGGCAGTGCTTGATGTCGACGAAGTGAAAGCCCGCGCGGGCGGCCACGCGCGCGGCCGACACGAAATCGTCCACGAGATGCTCGATGTCCTGGTCGCTCATCACGGTCAAGGGCGTCCCCGGCGGCAGCCGCCTGTCGAGCAGCGGGTGCCGATAGGCAAGCAATGGCCGCGGTTCCCCCGCACCTTCCGGCCGGGCATACCGGCCCGAGTGCGTGAGCTGCAGGCCGACCATCAGGTCAGACGAGGTGCCGAAGCGCTCGGCGTGGGCCGATACCAGGGTTTCGCGCAGTCGCGTCAGGTCGTCTGCGGCATGCGGACCGATCACGAGCTGATTTGGATTCGCGCGCCCGTCGTATCGAACGGCAACTGCCTCACAGCCCCAGATCAGCTTTGCGCCGCTTTGGCCGAAATGCGTCCAGCGCCGGGTCGTCAGCTCGCTCGGCCGGCCGTCGGCTGTGCCGTCCCAGCCCTCCATGGGCAGGATCGCAAAGCGGTTTCCCAGCGTGAGCCTGTCGAGCGGCAAGGGCGCCGCGAGTGGGTTTTGCGGTCCGCTCAGGAGTGTAGGATCGAAGGCCAGCTCGATCCCGAGACTCTCAGTGTGGGCGAGAAAGAGCTCTGGCGTCTTGAGTGCGGCTACCCGAGCGTACGACGGCATATATCATATATGAACATTATTCTCCGCCGCCGCGCAACCACCAATTCAGATCTTCCAGGGCGCGCGATACGCACGCAAGAGCAGTTTCGACGCCTCCGGGTCATTTGCAACCTGTTCCTGCGTCGCATCCCAGGTGATCGTGTGTCCCGTTCGGTAAGCAATGTTGCCCAATAGGCACGTCGAGGTCGACCGGTGACCGATCTCGATGTCCGACATCGGCAGCTTCCGCGTGCGCATGCACTCGAGGAAGTTCTCGATGTGGGGGCCGTTCTGATCCGAGCCAGGTCCCGCCATCCGCTGTGCGCGACCGACGTCCACCGTGCGACCGCGCGACCAGGAAGGGCGTCCGGTCTGCTGTAAGCGCACATATGCGGGCTCCGGCTCCTCGACGACGCCACCCAGCTCCGGATAGAGGTCGTAGCCCGACCGATCGACGAAGAGCGTGCCATCCGTGCCGTAGAAGGTGATGCCGTAGCCCTGTCCGCCCGGCGTGTACCCGTTGGTCTTGCGGTTCGCGTACGTGGCAACGAACTCCGGATACTGGAACAGCACGTCGAGCGTGTCGGGGGTCTCGCGATTGTCTTGCAAGACGAACGTGCCGCCTGCCGCGGAGATGGTGGAGGGCGCGTCGACCTTCATGGCCCACTGCACGATATCCAACAGATGGACGCCCCAGTCGGTCATCATGCCGCCCGCATAGTCCCAGAACCATCGGAAGGATCCAATGAAGCGGTTCGGGTTGAATGCCACACTCGGCGCCGGGCCGAGCCAGAAGTCCCAGTCGAGATCGGGTGGCGGCGTGCCATCCGCCGGGCTTCCGATACCTCGTGGCGACTCGTTTTCGTAGTTCCACGTATGGACCCGAGCCACCTTGCCGATCTTCCCACTGCGCACGATGTCCACGGCTTCCTGGAAGTGGAGCCCAGAGCGCTGCTGCGTGCCCACCTGCACGATGCGCTCGTGTGTACGCGCCGCTTCCACCATCTTCCGTCCCTCGACGATGTTGTGCGAGATGGGCTTTTCGACGTAGACGTCCTTGCCGGCGTCGCAGGCCATGATGGTCGGCAGCGCGTGCCAGTGATCCGGCGTGGCAATCACGACCGCGTCCACATCTTTTCTCTCGAGCACGCGACGAAAGTCACTCTCGACCTCGGCCGGGCCGCGCGGCTGCTGCTCGGTCATCTTCTGGGCCCTGTCTCGAGCGAGCCCCCAGACGTCGCAGACCACCACGATCTCCACCTCGGGGATCTCCATGAAGTTGCCGAGGTGACCGCGCCCCATGCCTCCGACGCCGATGAATCCCAGCCGGATGCGGTCGTTGGCGCCTTGCACGAGGCCAGACTCTCGTGCGCCGAGCGCGGTTGTCGTTCCGACAACGCCAGCCGCAGTCGAGGCGACAAAGGTTCGACGATTCACCTTCATGGACCGAGTCTCCTCCTGTCGACGTGGGTGAACTGTAGCACGTCTGTAGATACTACGGTAAGGACGCCTCGGCGAGGCGTCCCTACCTTCCGATGGTGGTAGGGCGCGTTCGCCGAACGCGCCGTGCGGACGGCTCGGCGGGGCGTCCCCACCTAGAACAGCAGCTTGAACCCGAGCTGGAGGTTCCGCGGGAGGTTGTTTTGACTCGTCACCATCCCGAAGTTCGCGTTCTGCGGATCCAGGTTTGGGTTGTTGTAGAAGACGTCGTTGAAGGCATTGTACAACTCGAGGTGGAGTTGCGCGCGCACCTGCCCCAGGTCGAAGCGCTTCACGAACGACATCTCCCAGTTCACGTAGCGCGGTCCGCGAACTGGTCGGGACGCGTGGGCAGCGTCCGGATGTTGTTCGCGAGCCGGATCCGCTCGTCGCTCCGCTGCTTGGCCGGATCCACGACGCCGTTGGTCTGGACCGCTTCGTCCTGGAAGTAGAAGCCGCTCGTGTCGAACACGGGCTCCGAGACGTCACCCGAATAGTCCGTCTTCAACTGGTTGATGTCACCGTCGTAGTAGACGTTGCCCAGGCCGCCAAACCCTCCCAGGTTGGCCCGGCCGCTCTGCCACTGCCAGATGAGCGACACGCTCCAGTTGCCGGCAATCGCGTTCAGCACCGGGTGCGCGTCCGCGCCGAAGCGGCGGTCGCGGCCGAAGGGCACGTCCCAGATTCCGTTCAGCACCAGGCGGTGCCGGATATCCGTTTCGGCGGATCGCTCCTCCGGCTCGGCGTCGGTCTCATTGAGGAACCGCAACTTGTCCTGAGCGTGCGCGTAGGTGTAGCTCGTCAGCATCGTGAACCCCGTGCTGAAGCGCTTCTCGAGCCTGAATTGCCCGGACGCGTACGAGCTGGACCCCTCGTAGGGGCGCGTGTTGATCCCGCTGAACTGTGGATAAGGTCTCAGTAACTGTTGGCGTTGCACCGTACTGCTGTCGAGATCTTCACCTGGGAGCAATCCGGCAAGCGGGTTGTCGACATTCGCGGTGAGGAAGTCGATGGTCGCTTGATCGCGCACCGAGCTCGTCGACAAGTACTCGCGCGGCACCGAGTTGATGTTGAAGTCGTTACCCGGGTACATCGTCAGGTCGTAGGCGCGGTTGCCGACGTACGCGGCCTCGACCACCCACTGAGCTGGGAGCTCGCGCTGCATGCTGACGGCCCACCGCATGGACTGGCCGTTTTGGTAGCCCACATCGTGGTTGAATCGCCCGAGCGAGCGGCCGACGAATGTGTTCGCACCGTTTGCCGCGCCAGGCGGCTCGGCCACGCCATCGGGGAACGGATCGTCGAGCGTCGCACGGATGGTCACGCCCGTATCGAGCGACGGCACGATCGTCGTGCCTTGCGAGAAGCCTGGCTGATAGATACCCCTGTAATCGAAGAGACCCGGCACCGTGTAGATGGCCCAGCCGCCGCGCACGACGGTTCTCTCGTTCCACTGGTAGGCGAACCCGAGGCGCGGCTGGATGTTGCGCCAGTCGGGATCGACGCTCCCGCGGTCGCTGTCGCTCGCGAACCCCAGGCCGCCTTGGACCCGGAAGTCGCTCGGGGAGAGCTCCGGAATGGGGTCTGCCGCATACGCCGTCTGCGCCGCGGACGCGACGTCGAGCTGCGCGTCGGGATCGAAGCCGCGCGCGTTCCTGTTGAAGCGCTCCGTTGGTGGCCCTTCGTACTCCCATCGCAAGCCCAGGTTGAACGTCAGCTTGTCGCTGACCTTCCAGTCGTCTTGGACGAAGAGACCGTGGTAGATCACTTGGTTGAACCGATCGGCACTGCGGTCGATGGCGCCCCCGCTCGGATACCCCAGCAGCAGGGCGGCGAGATCCTGACCGAGCGTCACCGACGGCGAGTTGTCGAGCTGCCGCGTCAGGACGTCGTTACGGTGGAAGCGGTACTGGCCCGCTGAGTGGCTCCACGGCCTCGAGGCGCAGATCGCGGAGCTGGACGCCCAGCAGCACGCCGCGGTCACGGCCGCGGCACCGACCGCGGCCTTGCACCAGCTGGCCCAGCTCAAAGGCGTCGCGACGACGAGTGCGTCGGTGCTGCTCGACGAGGGGCTGCTGTGGCGGGCCTTTCGGAATCGGCGCCAGATTGGCGGGCTGCTGGGGTTCGCGCCGACGCCGTACGACAGCGGCGAGACGGTCCGGGAACAAGGCATCAGTCGTGCGGGGAATGCGCGGCTGCAAGCGATCAGCATTCAACTGGCGTGGAATTGGGTGCGGTGGCAACCGCAGAGCGCCCTGACGCAGTGGTATCAGGCGAAGTTTGGGGCGGGCAAACGCGCCCGGCGGATCGGGATCGTCGCGGTGGCCCGCAAGCTGGTGATCGCGCTCTGGCGATATGTCACGACGCGTGTCGTGCCGCCGGGCGCGATCGTAAAAGTCGCGTAGGCTCACGTCTGCGCACCTCACGCGCGCTGCGGACGGTTTCTGTTGGGTCGCCTGGCGCGACCGCCACGAAGAGGGTGCCGCAGCACTCGTGTCCGGATTGAGACTGCACAGTCTCTGGGGGCCGCGCGCATGCGCGCGAGCCCGGATAGAAGACGAGCGCTGAGTCACCGACTTACGCCTCATCGCCGGACCCGCGTGAGACGGATCGAGGCGGACGCTGTGTTTGAACGGTTTCGACAGGGGCTTGACGACGGCCCGCAACATAGAAGACACGAAGCTCACGAAGAAAACCAATCGATGATCTTCTTCTTCGTGATCTTCGTGCCCTTCGTGGTGAATTCTTCGTGCCCTTCGTTGTCGTTCCTTCGTGTCCTTCACCGTCAGAAAACGAACTTGGCCCCGAGCTGGAACTGTCGCTCACCGAACGCACCGGTGACCTGCCCGAAGTCCGCGTCGCCAAGCGTGTTCTCCGGGTTGTTGAAGTGCGGCGAATTGGTCAGGTTGAACGAGTCGATCCGGAGCTCGAGGAAGCGCGCGCCGAAGGCGAAGCGCTTGGCCAGCGTCAGATCGAGATTGACGAAGGCCGGGCCGGTCACGCCGCTGCCATTGCGCGTGAGATTGCCCCACGTGGCGGCAGGTGGGGCCTCGAATGCCGACGGATCGAAGTATTGCTGTTCAGGACCGATGTCGCCGATGATCCGCGGCTCGCTCACCATGTTGGGCCGCTGGGTGTTGTTGGGCGCGCCGAGGGTGGCGCCGCTCATATCGATGTCGACCGGCGTCCCGGTCATGGCGGTGAACACGCCGGCAAGCTGCCAGCCACCGGCCAACCATCGAACGAGCCCCTCGTCTTCGCGCCCGAACGGCAGCTCGTACACGAAGCTGGCGCTGTAGGCATGGCGGCGGTCGAACGCAGACGGCCCCTTGCTCCGCTCGCGATCGGCCGGCGTGCTGATGAAGGCGTTGTCGTTCGAGTAGTCGGTCGATTTGCCGAGCGTGTACGAATTGGTCATGAGGAAGCCGTTGCTGAAGCGGCGATCCAGCTTCACCTGCAAGCCGTCGTACCGGCTCGTCGTCGGCACCCAGACCCTGGACTCCGCCGTCCGGCCGAACCGCTCGAAGTATGGCCGCCCGGCATCCTCGGCCCCGAGGACCATGCCGGCATTCGCCTGCAGGCGCGAGAGCACGCCATCGCCGTAGTTGCCGACGTACGCCACTTCTCCGACAAAGCCCCATGTCAGCTCGCGCTGAAATGCGACGTTCCAGGTGTGGAGCGTCGCCTCCTCGAGATCCAGCGGGACGACGTTGTAGCCCTGGTTGAGGAGCGCCGGGTCGCTCGCGTCGATGATCCCGTCGTCTGGGATCTCGGCGACGAGCGGCGCGGGGAAGCCGTCAGCCATCTGCAAGCCGGGCGTCTGGAACGCGTTGGGGGCTGAGAACTGGTTGTTCTGCTTCACCGGGAAGTTGTCCCACGCGTACTTGTTGTCGGGAAACGGAATTGTCGTCGCCCCGTAGCCGCCGCGCGCGACCGTGCGGTCGTCGATGCGATAGGAGAGACCGACCCGCGGCGAGAAGTGCGTGAAGCTCTTCTCCACGCCGACGTCGGACGGAACGTTGCCGTAGCCGGCGACGCGCAGCGTGTTGGTCTCGGGGTCGAAGTTCGACAACCCGCCGGCCTCCTCCGCATAGAACGGGGTGTAGAACTCGTGGCGGAGGCCGAGATCGAGCGTGGTCCGCGGCGTGACCTGCCACTTGTCGTGGATGAACGTGAAGAGCGCCTGGTGAATCATCACCGGATCCACCACGCGGTTGTCGCGGCCGATGCTGTTGGGTTGGTCGAGGAGAAACGAGGCCAGCGTGTTGGCGACTCCAGCCGTAGCGGCGGCATCCGTTGGAATCGCCGTCCCGGCGCCGGTGAAGCGAAAGATGCCGCGCGGGCCGCCGTTGTCCTGCGTTTGAAGGAGGAAGTCGCGATTGTAACGATAGTCCGCGCCAATCTTTACCGCGTGATTTCCCAGCAGCTTCGTGAGCGTGGAGGCCAGTTGGACGGTCCGCTCCGACCGATCCCATGGGAGCGACCCACCGAAGCCGAGCGCCGGATTCGAGTAGCCGTTGTTGAGATTGATCGATGTGAGACCGCTCGTGTAATCGTCGAGGTTCGCACCGGTGATGCCCAGCTCCTCGGACGAGCGCAGCCCCCGCCCTTGAGCGTCGGCGATGTTGTGGTAGCGGCTCAGGCCGGCCCGTGTGTCCAGCACCAACGTGTTCGACAGGCTGCGCGTCCAGTTGAACGTCGTGCTCCAGGTCGTGGCGGAGCCGGTCGCATTGAACCCACCGTTGCTCGGTCCGCCGAACAGGCCGTACTCCTCCGGCGAAGGGTCGAAGATCTCGGGCCGCATGAAGCTGAGGCGCCATGCGATCTGATCCGCCGGGCTGGCCTGGTACGTAATCTTGGTGTCGAAGTTGTCGGTGCGCTTCTCGCGCACCGCCGTGGCCTCGTAGTTGATCTGGCCGGGCGCCGCGTCGAGGTTGGGCGCGGGCACCAGGTCGAGCAAGCGTTGGGCGATTGGGCTGATGCGCGACTGCGGAATGCGATTGCCGGAGAACGCCGCGCGCCCGCTGCCGTCCGGATTCCCCGTGGCGGGGTCGTAAATGGTCGTCGGGGCGCTGCTGAAGTCACCGTTGCGCCACTCCGCAGGCGGCACCGTGAGACGATGGACCTTGCCGAGATCGTCGTTGGTCCGTTGATAGTCGCCGAAGTAGAAGAGACGGTTCTGAACGATTGGCCCACCGAGCGTGAAGCCGAACTGGTTGTAGGTGGTGGGCGCTTTGGTCTCCGCGAAGTAGGGCCTGGCGTTCATGGCGTCATCTTTGCCGAACCAGAAGGCGCTGCCGCTCAACTGATTCGTGCCGGACTTCAACGTCACTGATGTCACGGCGCCGCCGGCGCGCCCCAGCTCCGCGTCGAAGTTGCTCGTCGACACGCCCACCGTTTCGATGGCCTCGGGCGATGGGATCAGCACGGTCAGGAGACCCGTACGCTGATTATTGTCGATGCCTTCGATCTGGACGTTGTTCGACATTCGTGATTGGCCGTTGATCTTGGCTTCGAGGCTATCCTGTGGATTGAAGAACTCGGAGTGCGGCCGCGTTGGCCGCGACGAGCCGGGAACCGTGACCCACAAGCCCTGGAAGTTTCGGTTGAAGCCGAGCGGGAGATCCTGGACCTGTCGCGACTCGATGATCCGGCCCGTGTCGGTACGGTCGGTCTGGAGGAGCGCTGGCTCGCTCGCGACGGTCACCGACTCGGTCAGCTCACCGATCTCCAGAACCAGATCGGCGCGAACGGTCGTGTTCACGTCCACACGAATGTTCTCGCGCAGGGTCTTCTTGAAGCCTTCCAGCTCTGCTTCGACCTGATACTGGCCGTTCGCGATGGTGGGCACCGTGTAGAAGCCGGATTCGTTGGTAATCGCCGTCGTTTGACGGTTCGTTTGAGTCTCGGTGACCAGCACCGTGACGCCGGGAAGCGCGGCGCCCGTCGAGTCGGTGACAGCGCCGACCAGTGATCCCTTCATGGCCTGCGCGTGAACAGTCGCTGGCCATGCAACGGGAAGCGCCGCAAGTGCGAGCGCCATTCCCGCGCCGCAACTATACGTGGTGAGTCCTCTCCGCATGGAGCTTTCCTCCTCTCCCTCGTCTCAGCCGCCTCCGCGTGCTAGGCACCGGCGGTCGCGCACCGGAGCTCGACACGCAAAAGCGGCAAAACGCCGCGCCGCAAGGCGCCGTGGCGTAAGCATCAGCCTTTCCGCGTGGTGTAAGCAATCGTGGCGGGCGTCAGATCAGACGCATGAGCAACATGTAATCTCGACTCTACGCAGGCGGCTTTCGTAAGTCAACACGTGAGGGAGGGCCGCCTCGCCGAGGCGCCCGTCATCGTGCCGAGGCGTCCTGCTCCTCCCACGCTGATGTAAGCTGGAGGTGGAGACCCGCAGAGCTGGTTTGTTCCACGCGCGCAATTTATGCGAAACTGGCTAGACCAATGAGCGAACGCTACTTCGTGACCGGCGCCCTGGGGTGTATCGGCGCTTGGATCGTTCGGACCCTCGTGCAGCGCGGCGACACGCCGATTGTCTTCGACATGGGATCGGACCGCTCGCGCCTCGAGGCCATTTTGACGGCCGACGCGATTGCGGCTGTCGACTTCGTCGAAGGTGACATCACCGACGGGGCCGCGGTCCATCGCGCCTTGGCGACCTCCGGCGCGCGTCGCGTCATCCACCTGGCTGGTGTGCAGGTGCCAACGTGCCGTGCCAACCCGGTGCTCGGCGCGATGGTCAACGTCGTTGGCACGCTGCACCTGTTCGAGGCGGCGCGCACGGCTGGCGTCGAGCGCGTGGCGTACGCGAGCTCGGCCGCCGTGATAGGCGAGAGTGACGATGGTGAGGGGCCGGTCTCCGAGGAGGGCGGTGGCGAGCCGACCACGCACTATGGATGGTTCAAACGGACGAACGAAGGGAACGCGCGCGTGTACTATCTCGACCACGGCCTCTCGAGCGCTGGCCTCCGTCCGCTGGCCGTCTACGGTGTGGGTCGCGACACGGGCGTCACGAGTGATCCCACGGAAGCCATCCGCCACGCCGTGCTCGGGCGCCCGTTCCGCATTCGCTTCAGCGGCGACACGGATTTCGTCTACGTGCGGGATGCGGCGGAAGCCTTCGTCGCCTGTGCGGATCGCGCGCCGGAGGGGGCCCACGTCTTCAACATGCATGGTGAGACCGCCCCCGTAGCGCGCTTCGTCCAGCTCGTCGAAGAGACACTGCCCAAAGCGCGCGGGCTCATCGATGTCGAAGGCGCTCCGATACCCATCCCGCCCAGGCTGGACGACTCGGCGCTGCGCCGCGCGGTCAGCGGTGTGCCCAGCACGTCGCTGCAGGACGGCATCGCAGAGACGATCGAGCGGTTCATGGAATTGAAAAGGCGAGGGTGGTGGGCCGGAGAAACCGCAGCAAGTAGCGACGCCTCGCCGAGGCGTCCTGATGGCGCGTTCGGCGAACGCGCCCTACCATAGAAGGCGCTCAATGAACCAGATAGACACAGAGGTCCCGCTGCTCAGCGCGTACGCGATCGTGGTCGATCCGCGCGATAACGTCGCCGTCGTCAAGCGAGATGTGCCCGCTGGGACGCGCGTGGCGGTAGATGGGCACGTGGTGGAAATCGGGCAGGCTGTGCCGGCGGGCCACCGATTCGCGTTGCGGGAGATTCCGGCCGGTGCGCTGGTGCGCCAGTATGGGGAGCCCATTGGCACGTCCAGGGGGATGGGCGAAGGGACATGGGTCACACACCTGAACATGTCGAACGACGTCCCGGTGGTGCGCGATCTCGATCAGCACCTCTCGACGCCTCCGCCCGAGTACCTGCCAGAGAAGGAGCGTCCCACGTTTCGTGGGTTTCGTCGTCCGGATGGTCGCGTCGGGACGCGCAACTGGGTCCTCATCGTGCCGACGAGCATGTGCGCGAGCCACGAAGCGTCGCAGATTGCCACCATCGCCGAATTCACGCTCTGCACGCGTGAGGCGTTCCCGAACGTCGACGGCGTCGTCGCGATTCCGCACAACAAGGGATGCGGTTGCTCCGACGGCACGAACCTCGACATCCTGCTGCGCACGTTGTCGAACTACGCGGATCATCCCAACGTGGGCGGCGTAGTGTTCGTGGGGCTCGGGTGCGAGAAGACGAATCACACCGTGCTGGAGCGGTACCTCGGTGACCATGACCGCCTGCTCAACAAGCCGGTCGTACGCATCGGCATTCAGGAGGCCGGCGGAACCGAAGCCACGGTCCGCCGCGGGCTCGAGGCCGTCGAAGCCATGCTGCCGGTCGCCAACCAACACGTCCGGATCGAAGCGCCGGTGAGCGAGCTCGTGCTGGGCGTCAAGTGCGGCGGGTCGGATGGCTTTTCGGGCCTCTCGGCCAATCCCAGCCTCGGGCACGGCGCTGACTGGCTCGTACGATGCGGCGGCACGGTGCTCATCACGGAGGTGCCGGAGTTCTGTGGCGCCGAGCACATTCTCGCGCAGCGCGCCAAAGACGCGGAGACGGGGCGCGCCGTGTACGCCATGGTCGACTGGTACAAGGACGTTGCGGCCAGGTTCGGCACGATCCTGGGCGAGAATCCCAGCCCGGGCAACGTCGCGGGCGGCCTCCTCAACATCACGATCAAATCGCTGGGCGCCATTGCCAAGGCAGGCTCCACGCGTGTCGAGGGGGTCACCGGTTACGCGGAGCCGCCCGAGGGGCCTGGCTTGCATTTGATGCAAGGGCCAGGGTATGACCAAGAGTCCACACCGGGGCTCGTCGCGGCTGGCGCAACCGTTGTCGTCTTCACGACCGGACGCGGCACGACGATTGGCAATGCCATTGCGCCGGTGATCAAGTTGGCCTCCAACACTCCTATCTTCGAGCGCCTGTCGGGAGATCTCGATCTGTCTGCGGGTGGTGTGATCGACGGCACGGAGAGCCCGGAGAGCGTCGGGCGACGAGTCTTCGAGCACATAATCGCCGTTGCCAGCGGCGAGCGCGCCTGCGCCGAGCGCAACAAGCATCGTGAGTTCCAGGTGTGGGCGGAGCAGGCCATCTCGCTGTAGCGCCGATGAGAGCCGCCGTCCTGTGCGATGTCCGCCGCTTCGAGATTCGTGATGTCCCGACGCCCGACCCATCACCACGTGATGTGGTCATTCGCGTGACGGCCGTTGGCCTCTGCGGAACCGACTTCCACATCTACGAGGGGCGCGGCAACTACAATACCGACCGTCTCGGACAGCCGATTCCCCTGAGTCGAGCACCGCAGATCCTGGGCCACGAGAACACCGGGGTCGTCGAGACGGTCGGCCGCGACGTGCACGATCTGAAGCCGGGCGACCGGGTCATCGTCGATCAAGGGATCAACTGTGTGAGCGCAGGACGCCCCACGCTCTGCGAATACTGTGCCTCGGCCGATTCTCATCAATGTGAGCGCTACCAGGAGCATGGTCTGACCGGGTTGCCGGGCGGCATGGCCGAGCAGCTGGTCATCCCGGCCGTGAACTGCGTTCGCTGCGACGGTGGCGTGCCGAACGCCGAAGCGGCGCTGGTGGAGCCGCTTGCCTGCGTGGTGCATGCGATGGAGGTCGCGCAGCAAGCACGGGGACGCTATCATTTGATGCCGCGGCGAGGTGAGGCTCGCGCCCGGAGCCTGCTCGTGGCGGGCGCCGGCCCGGCCGGGCTCTTGTTCCTTCAATACCTCCGCCGGGCGCTCGGTTACGATGGTCACATCTTCGTGGCCGAGCCGAACCCCGCCCGCCGGAGGCTTGCGTCGTCGTTTGGCGCCGAGGTCATCGATCCTGGGGCTGTGGACGTTGTCGAGCTGATGCTCGACCGGACGGGCGGCCGGCGGGTCGAGTGGCTGATCGACGCGGCGGGGGTCGGCGCACTATTTCGCCAGATGCCGTTGCTGACGCGCAAGCAGGCGACGGTCCTGCTCTATGCGCACGGACAGACCGACGTCGAGCTCAGCGTGCTCAACCAGCTCCAGTTTCGTGAGCCGACGCTCGTGGCGACCGCTGGCGGCTCGGGAGGCTTCGACGCGGACGGCCGGCCCACTGTCTACCGCCGGGCACTGGCGCTCATCGACGAGGGCACGATCGAGGTGAGCCGCTTCGTGACGCACCGCTATCGCTCGCTCGAGCAGGTGCCGGAGGCGTTCGGCGGTCCCGACCGCCACTCGCCTGATTACATCAAGGCCGTGCTGGAGCTGGATTGAGAGGATGTCCGTCATGCGACCGCTCGCAGCTTTCGTCTCGATGCTTTTGTCTGGTGCGCTCTTTGCGAGCGCGTGCAGCGGAGGCGGCTCGTCCGACGAGTTCCACATTGCCGTCATCCCGAAGGGCACCACGCACGAGTTTTGGCAAAGCATACACGCCGGTGCGGTTCGCGCCGAGCGCGAGCTCGGGAAGCAGGGCGTGCGCGTGCGCCTGACGTGGAAGGGACCGCTGCGCGAGGACGACCGCGAGCAGCAGATCCAGGTCGTCGAGGGCTTTCTCAGTGAGGGCATCGACGGGCTGGTGCTCGCGCCGCTCGACGCCCGTGCCCTCGTGCGGCCCGTGGACGAGGCGCGGCGCGCCGGTGTGCCGACGGTGATCATCGACTCGGACCTTGCGTCGGACGACACCGTCAGCTTCGTGGCAACCAACAACCACGAAGGCGGTGTGCTGGCAGCCGACCGGCTCGGCACCTTGCTCGAGGGCCAGGGGACCGTGCTGCTCTTGCGGTATCAAGAAGGGTCGGCCAGCACCGAGGCGCGGGAGCGAGGCTTTGTCGAGCGTCTGAAGCAAGGCTACCCTGGTATCGAGCTCATCTCGTCAGACCAACACGCCGGTCCGACGCGCGACACGGCGAAGCGGGCGTCCGAGAATCTCCTCAACCGCTTCGGCTCACGGTTGGACGGCGTGTTCACGGTCAACGAGAACTCCACTTACGGGATGTTGCTGGCGCTGCAGGACCTCGGGCGTGTCGGTAAGGTGAGGTTTGTCGGCTTCGATGCAAGCGACGCGTTCGTCAGGGCCATGCAGCGCGACCAGCTGCACGGCGTGGTCTTACAGGATCCCTTTGAGATGGGATACCGAGGCGTGATGACGATGGTTGCACATCTGCAGGGCAAGGAGGTGCCGCGGCGCATCGACACCGGCGTGACGCTCGTGACGAGCGAGAACCTCGAGACTCCAGAATCCCAAGCGTTGCTCCACCCGCCAATCGACGAGTACTTACGGTAATGGCAGGTCGCGGCGAGTGACGAGTGACGAGTGACAAAGCTGACTGCTGATGCCTGATAGCTGATGCCTGCTGATCCCTGACCCTGATCCCTGAGTCGTGCTAGCCCTTTCTGGTATCAAGAAGCGCTTCGGGCCGACGGTGGCACTCGATGGTGTGTCGCTGGAGCTCCGCCCTGGGCGCGTGCACGCGCTGATTGGCGAGAACGGGGCCGGCAAGACCACGCTGATGAACATCGCGTCCGGCGCCCTCGCGCCGGATGCGGGCACGATGAGCCTCGACGGCCGGCGCTACGCGCCCAGCTCGCCGCTCGACGCCCGGCTGGCCGGCGTCGCGCTGATTCATCAGGAGCTGTCACTGTGCGCGCACCTCACGGTGGCAGAGAACATCCTCATGGGCCAGGAGCCGACGCGCGGCGGACTGCTCGATTGGGAACAGTTCCGCCGCCGTGCCGCTGAAGTCCTCGAACAGTTCCATCATCCGGAGCTGCGGCCAGACCGGCGTGTGGCGGATCTCCCCATCGCCGCGCGACAGATGGTCGAAATCAGCCGGGCCATCGCCGCGAATGCCTCCGTCGTGTTGATGGACGAGCCCACGAGCAGCTTGCCGCGCGCCGATGTCGATCGGCTGTTTGCCCTCGTGCGGCGGCTTCGCGACCATGGGGTCGCCGTCGTGTACATCAGCCACTTTCTCGAGGAGCTCCGCGAGGTGGCGGAGGATTTCACGGTGTTGCGCGACGGGCGGAGCGTCGCCTCCGGCGAGCTCGCCAGTACGGGCGACGCCCAGATCATTGGGGCGATGGTCGGGCGCTCGGTCGATGACGTCTTTCCGCGTCGCCATCGACCGGCCCCTGGGGAGGTGCTGCTCGACGTGGAGCACTTGGCGGCACCCCCGGCGCTGAGCGACGCGAGCTTCGCGGTGCGACGCGGCGAAGTGCTCGGGATCGCGGGGCTCGTCGGCGCGGGACGCACGGAGATGCTGCGCGCGCTGGTCGGTCTCGACCGCGCGAGCGTGGGGCGCGTGCGTGTCGAGGGCAGCGACGTTGCCGTGAGCGCAGTCCGCCCGTGGGAGATGTTGGCCCGCGGCATCGGCTTCCTGAGCGAGGATCGCCAGCGTGAGGGGCTCGCGCTGGCGCTCTCGGTCGCGGATAACATCACCTGCACGCGGTACGCGACCTGTGCGCGATACGGCTGGATCGCGCGGCCGGCACAAGCGCGCCAGGCCGACCACCAAATGCGTGCGCTCGGCATCCGCGCGCACAGTCCCGCGCAGCGGGCGCGCACGCTGTCGGGTGGAAATCAACAAAAGGTGGCGCTGGCCCGCTTGCGTCACCAGAACGCCGACATCTGGCTGCTGGACGAGCCGACCAAGGGTATCGACATCGGCAGTAAAGTGCAGATCTACGAGGCGATTGATGAGGCCGCCAGCGAGAAGAAGGGGATCGTCATGGTCAGCTCGTATCTGCCGGAGCTGTTTGGGATCTGCGATTCGCTCGCCGTGATGTCACGCGGCCGGTTGTCATCGGTCCGCTCGATTGCCGAATGGACGCCGGAACGGGTGTTGGAAGTGGCTATTGGAAGCTAGCGAAGCGAAGGGTGACAAGGTGACAAGGTGACAAGGTGACTGGGTGACTGGGTGACTGGGTGACAAGGTTGTTTCAGCGTATGTAGCGTGGCCGCGCGTTGGAGGGCAGCAGACTCGGTCGAAGCCCACGCTGTCGTTCCTGCCTCGTCACCCTGTCACCCGGTCACCTTGTCGCCCTATCACCCTGTCGTGAGGTGCGACTTTGCGAGGCGGTTCACAACCCAAATGGCTCGCGCGGCTTGGCCCGTTCCTCGGCCTCGCCGCCGTCATCCTATTCTTTGCGCTGTTGAGCGACTCGCCGGCCAACTACCTGTCGGCGCGCAATTTTCGGATCGTGTCCGCGCAGACGGTCATCGTGGCCCTTGGTGCGATCGGGATGACGATGATCATCGTGAGCGGCGGGATTGACCTGTCGGTCGGGTCGGTCGTAGCGCTCACCGGCGTGGTGACGGCCACCGCGCTCCGCGCTGGATGGTCGCCGTTTTCGGCGGTTGTTGCCGGGGTCATCGTCGGTGGCGTCGTGGGTGCGGTCAATGGTCTCGCGATCACGCGGTTGAAGGTGCTGCCGTTCATCGCCACGCTCGGAATGCTCGGTATCGCGCGTGGCGTCGCCAAGTGGCTGGCGGGGCAGCAGACCGTCAACTTCCCCGACACCTGGGTCAACGAGCTGGCGGTCACCTTTCCCGATCCCGCCTGGCTGGTGGTGGCGCCAGGGGTCTGGCTCGCGCTGCTCTTGGCGGTTGCTGCCGCCTTCGTCTTACGTAACACCGTGTTCGGCCGCCGGATCTTTGCCATCGGATCGAACGAGGCGGCTGCGCGGGCGTCCGGCGTGGCGACGGATCGGATCAAGGTCTGGATCTACATGGTTGCCGGGCTGCTCTTTGGTCTCGCGGGCGTGATGCAGATGTCGCGCCTCCGGCAGGGCGACCCAACGGTCGCCATCGGGAGCGAGCTCGACGTCATTGCGGCGGTCGTGATCGGTGGGGGGAGTCTGAGCGGCGGCGAGGGCAGCATCTTGGGCTCCATGGTTGGCGCGCTGATCATGGCGTTTCTGCGCAACGGCAGCCAACAAATGGGCTGGCCGACGTTCGTGCAGGAGATCATGATTGGCGTCATCATCGTCCTCGCCGTGGCGGTCGACGGCCTGCGCAGGTCCCGCGCAGCGCAGTAGCAATCACCTTGGCCCTCGGCGCTGCCCCTGGGAAACATCGAGCACGGTGCTGCAGGATTCACGGAGCTCGCTATCGTGACCTCACCTGCGCGCCTCCTATCCAGACCGACTCGAGCGTGCGTGTATTGCGAATGTCCTCGAGCGGATCGCGCTGAAGCACGAGGAAGTCGGCCTGCAGGCCAGCCTTCAACGTGCCCACCCGATCCGCGATGTTCATGCAGCGCGCGGCATCTCCTGTGGCCGCGACAATCGCTTGCATCGGCGTGAGCCCCGCTTCGACCATGCGCTCCAGCTCGAGATGCTCGAAGTAGCCCTGGAAGCGTCCGGGTGGGCCGGTGTCGGTTCCGAACGCAATACGAACACCAGCCTCCACCAGCCGTTCGAGGTTCGCTTCCGCGACGTCGAGCGCGCGCTTGTAGCGTTCGGCGGCCGGGTCCTGTCGTATCGACGCTTGATACGCCGGCGCCTGCAGGCTCTCCATCGTCGTTCGGTCGACCTCACGCTGGAAGAAGGGATCGTCGAAGAATGCCGGCCGCGTCTCATAGACGAAGGTGGACACCTCGCGCATGAGCGTCGGACAGACACAGACGTCGCGCGCCTTTAGCTGGCTGATCAACTCATCATCGACCGCCACGTCGCGCACGCTGTGCGCGATGTAGTCGGCTCCCGCGGCGAGCAGCTGCTTGGCGTCCTCGAGGTAGAAGACGTGTGCCGCCACTTCGAGGCCCTGTTGGTGCGCTTGCTCGATGACTGCCTCGTACGCGGCGGACGGCATCTTCTTGCTGGTGCCGAGATTGTCATCCACGCGAATCTTGACGAGGTCGACGTTCATGGCGGCCAGCTCGTCGACGGCCTGTCTTGCGTCGTCCGGATCCGTGGCGGTGACAACGGGACCGGCCAGGAAGAACCGGGCCATGTCGCGCCTATCCGCCTCCTGCTCGTTCCGTACCTCCACGCCGGCGGCCCCGCCTCCGCCGAGACTGAAGACCGTTGTCACGCCGTATCGCGCATAGACCCCGAGCTGGCGCGTGATGTTCTCCCGCGTGTAGAGCTCGGGTCCCGACTCCAGGCCTCGGACGTCGTTCACGTGTCCGTGCGCGTTGATCATGCCAGGCATGATGGTCTTGCCTTGCACGTCGATCCGATGCACGTCCGCTGGCAAAGATTGATTGGCCAGCGCTCCAACGGTCTCGATCCGACCATCGCGCACGACGAGCACCCCCTCCTCGATGGGCTGACCGCCGCTTCCGTCGATGATCCGCGCACCGACGAATGCCTGCGCACCACTTTCCGCTGCACTGGCCGTGTCCCCGGGCGGTGGCGACGAAGAGCACGCGAGGCCCGCCGTCGCGAGCAGCAAGAGCGCCACACATCGGAATCGCATGCGATGAGCTTATCCGAGAGCGGCCATCCACCAAAGCGATCGGTAGGGCGTTTCCCCGAAGAGCGGCTGACCCGCGTCGGTTTTGCAGGATCGTTGGACTGTCTTCACGAGGCCGACATGTGGGCCGGTCATAGTAGCCGCCAAATCAGCGCGAGCAACTGTGGCGGGGCGCTCGACGGCCGACTCGCGTCAGCCTGGGAGGAGCAGATTATGTCGGATCATGGGTCGAACGGTCATCAGCACACCAACGTCGATCGCAGGCGGTTCTTGACGCAAGGAGCGTTGGTTGGCGCCGCGGTCACTGCACCACTTCACGCCCTCTTGGCGCGTGCCGAGCCGAACGGACGGCAGGAGATGGGGAAGCGTCCGCCTCGGCGCGATTGCAGTCCAGACTATGGCCCGCTCCAACCGGCGAACGACGCCACCACTGGCCTGCCGCTCCTCTTGTTACCGGCGGGGTTTCAATATCTGACTTACGGGTGGACCGGGGACCTCCTCAGTGACGGCACGCCAACGCCGGCAGCGCACGACGGCATGGCCGCGTTTCGCTCGCGTGGCGGCCGTGTGCGACTTGTACGGAACCACGAGGTTGGTTCCAGCGAAGAGACGTTTGCCACGGGGCTGACGTATGACCCGGGGGCGGGCGGCGGCACGACGACGGTGGAGTTCGACCCGAGGCGCGGCCGCTTCGTCGGCAGCTGGCCGAGCCTGAGCGGCACGGTGCGTAACTGCGCCGGTGGCCCCGCGCCGTGGGGAGCGTGGCTCACATGTGAAGAGACGCTGGACGAGCCGACCGAGGAGAACGACCTGACGCTGAAGCACGGCTACATTTTCGAGGTACCGGTCTTCGGCGCGGCAACGGCCGAGCCGCTCACGGCGATGGGCCGCCTCGTGCACGAAGCGGTCGCGGTCGATCCGCACACGGGCATCGTGTACGAGACCGAAGATTCCGGCATGTCTGGCTTCTATCGATTCATTCCCAATAGCCGCGGTCGCTTGGTTGCGGGCGGCACCCTCCAAATGCTGGCGATTGCCGGCCGGCCACAATACGACACCGCAACCGGCCAGCGGCAGGGAGAGCAGCTCGACGCGGAATGGGTGACGATCGATCGGCCGGATCCGAACCTGCCCGACGAACCGCAGGTCTTCGAGCAGGGCTGGGCGAAAGGGGGCGCACGTTTCGCGCGCCTCGAAGGCGCCTGGTACGGTAACGGCAGTGTCTTCTTCGTTTCGACGAGCGGCGGGGACGCCGAAGAAGGCCAGATCTGGGAATACGAGCCGATGAGCGAGACGCTGCGGCTCGTATTCGAATCGCCCAGCGCCGAAGTACTCAACGCGCCGGACAACATCTGTGTCAGCCCGCGGGGAGGGCTGGTGCTCTGCGAAGATGGCGGCGGCACCGAGTTTCTCCACGGCCTGACCACGGACGGCTACGTCTTCCGCTTTGCACAGAACAACGTGATCCTCAGCGGCGAGCGCAACGGCATCAGCGGCGACTTCACCGGCTCCGAGTTCGCGGGCGCGACGTTCAGCCCGGACGGCCGCTGGTTGTTCTTCAACATCCAGTCACCGGGCATCACCTTCGCCGTTACCGGACCGTGGCGGGCTGGGGCGTTGTAGTACCTGTGAGTGACGAGTGACGAGTGAGTTGCGCGTGCCGCCCACTCGTCACTCGTCACTCGTCACTCAAAATCGCCAGGACATCCCCGCCTGCACCAACCTCGGCGCCGACGGCAGAATACCCCGCGATCGGTCGACGATGACGGTGCGGTCGGCGAGGTTCTTGACCGCAACGAAGAGCGAGAGCCGGGGCTGGCTCAGATACCAGGTGGCGGCGGCGTTCCACAGCGTATAGCCGGGGATGAGCCCTTGCTGCCCGTTCACGCTGCTGGGGACGGTGTTGAGCGTGTCGCCGAACTGCTCGGCCACTTGCTGGGCTTCCAGCTGAACATCCAGGAGGGCAGTGCGCCGGTAACCAACCGTGAAGGTCGTGAGCGTCTCGGGTGCGTAGGGGACACGATTTCCATCGACGCTCACGGGCTCACCGTCGGGAACGACGGCGAAGCGCGCGCCGGTCAACCGTGCAACCGGCAGCCAGAGACCCGCGAGGCGAGCATAGACGTTGTTCGATCCGCGGGTGAGCGTTGCGCTGTCGAAGCTGAGACCGGTCTCGAGCCCGCGGTGCAGCGCAGAGCCTGCGTTGACGAACGTGGTGTCGGTGCCGCCAGCTTGGTTGGCCGGAATGATCTGATTGTCGTAATCGATTTGGAAGACGGTCACGTCCAGTTGGACGCCGGGAGCCAAGAGGGCGCGCGCGCCGACCTCGCTGTTCCAGCTCCGCTCCGCTTCGAGGTCCACGGCGGCGCCCGTGTCGTTGTTGATGAGATCTTCCGCGCGCGGCGGCGCCAAGCCGCGATGCACGCCTGCGAACGCGGTGATTCGCGCTCCCAGCGAGTACGCCACGCCGAGACCGGGCACGACCTCGGTGAGGCTGGTGTTGCCGGTCACGCCGGTGCTGTCGTTCGCCAAGCGGTTGGTTCGCTCGTGCTGCATGTGCTCGACGCGCACGCCTGGCGTGATCGTCCATCGCCCGAGCAGGAAGCGATGTTGTAAGAAGGCCGAGACCGCATTGGTCGTGCGACGGTTGTCCTCGAGCCGCACGCCATTGCGCGCGGTGGGCGTCAGGCCCTTCACCAGATCCCGCTCCTGGATCTCGCCATGGATCCGCACGCCCAGGTCGGTCTCCTGGGCGAGGCCGAAGAAGGCGTGATCGATGCGCACCCTGGGCTGGAGCCCAAGCACCGTGTACCGGGAGGTTCGCCCCTCGTTCCCGCATTGCGGGCTCAAGTCCGTCTCATCGACGCAGAGAGGATCCGGGCGCGGCCGCTGGGCCGAGTGCCTCGACTGGTACCACCATTCGGGCCGATAGACCTGGACGTACGCCGTCGTCGTGAACGCGATATGGTTCTGGAGCAGCGCACGATACGCGCCGGTGAAGCCGCTGCGGTTGGCCTCGAGCTCCTCGTCGCTGAAGGGATTCTGGCGCGGATCGTCGAGATACTCGAGATCGCGGAGGCCGCTCAAGCCGAGCTGTGCATCCTCGCGATAGTAGTTCACCTTGAACCACACGCTCTGGGCGGGCGTGAGCTGAGAGGCCACCTTGAACGTGAGATCGTTCAGGTTCGCGTGCTGGCTCTCGCGGGCGCCGTCGCTCTGCTTCCGCATCACGTCGAGCAGGAGGCCGGTCGAGCCGAACGTGCCGCCGAAGCTGAGATGCCCGTTGAAGTAGTCGCCGCTGCCGCCGGCGAGCGACACGGCGGTCGAGCGGCGCGCCGGTGGATCGGGCGTGATGTAGTTGATCACGCCGCCGACCGTCACGGGCCCATGGGCGATCTGTCCAGAGCCCTTGAGGACCTCCACTCGCGACAGTCGCTCGATGGGAGGGTGATAGGTGCTGGCATTGTCGCCGTAGGGAGCATAGGAGGTCGGGACGCCGTCCTCGAGCAGCAGGGCTTTGGTCGAGGCCCCAGGGTTCAAGCCGCGGATCCCGATGTGCGGGCGCAGCCCAAGCCCTTCTTCGTCACGGGAGTACACACCGGGCACCTTGCGAAGCGCCTCGTTGCTCGTGAAGACGTAAGAGGCTGTCAGCGCGTCTCGAATCAGGATGTCGACCGATCCCGGCGTCTGGCGCAGCGCTTCTTCGGAGCCGACGAGCCGCGAGTCGATCGACGTGAGATCCTCGGTAAAGGAACCGGTCCGCAGCGTGAAGTCGACGACCGTGGGCTCTCGGCCCAGCACCAGCTCTCTTCGCGCGACGGAGAAGCCGGGCAGCCGCGCCGTGAGGCTATAGGTGCCATCCGGCACGCGGTCGAAGCGATAGCGCCCCTCGCTGTCGGTCGTTTGGACTCGCTCGAAGCCGGCCGCGGGACGCCGCAGGATGACCGAGGCGCCGGGCACGACCCATCCGGAGGCGTCAACGACGGTCCCAGAGATCGCCGCGTCGTCGGGTTGAGCCTGCGCGGGCCCTACGAGACACAAGAGTGCGCCAGCGAGCACTATCGCGTGGAGCGTCGTTGGGAGCAGGCACGGTTGAAGATCGCCCGAATCTCGTTGCGTTGTCGTCATATGGCTACACTCTTCTGAGGTTGCCCTGACTAGATGAGTACTGGGCTTTAGTATAAACGCGAAAAGGACCTCGCAGACGTGGAGAAGACTCCTCGTCTTGGTCGGCGTGCTCGCGTGGTGGACGGCCACGGCTGCCAGAGTGCAGGATGGTCCATCAACTCGCTGGTCACGCAGCGCTCGCGCTCGCGGATGCCAGGGTTGGCCAGGAGGTCGATGCCCTACCGCCGCGCGGGCATCACGGCGACGACCGCGTTTATCGTCGTATCGGATCACGGCTTCAAGACCTATATGTCGATCCCGAGCCGAGGCCGAGACGGAACAGCGGTCTGGCGAGACGCGGTGTTGAATGGGACTGTTAAATAGGACTTGACAGGTCGGACATGTAGTTCATACTCTCACCACGATAACGAGGGCTGTCCCCGTTTTCCTCAGTCTTCTGCCAGATGCTGGTCGAAGAAGCGGGCGACGCGCTGCCACGCGTCTCTCAATACGTGCTCTCGATGGAAGTAGTGGAACTCACCAGGGTACATCATGAGCTCGACGTCCTTGTCGAGCTTCGTTGCCACGTCGATGAGGCGAACTGATTCGAGAAACGGAACGTTGACGTCGGCTGTGCCGTGCAGCACCATCAGCGGCCGGACGATGCGATCGATGCGCTCGATCGGGGCGGTGCGCTCGTAGAGTGCTGCATTCTGCGACGGCGGGCCCATTCGTCCTTCGATCCAGGGACCGTCGGGATCTTTGTACCAGTCACGCCAGTCCACGACGCCCGCCACGTTGATGCCGCACTTGAAGAGCTCGGGCGTGACCGTCAGCGCCTGTAGCGTCATGAAGCCGCCATAGCTGAGGCCCCAGATGCCGATGCGGCCCACGTCGACGTAACCGAGACTCCGGAGATAGTCGACACCCGCCGCGACGTCCTCGTAGTCCTTGCCTCCAAGATCCCGGAAGTGCCCCTGGCGCCAAGCCTTGCCGTAGCCGATGCTTCCGCGGTAGTCGACCGCCAGCACCACATAGCCCTGTTGCGCGAGGTATTGGTGAAAGCTGTAGTAGACGGCGTAGTCACGCCGCACGTGCCATCCGTCGTAGCTCTGGGTGACGCCGTCCCCGTGCACCCAGACGATCGCCGGGTGGCGATGAGAGCGGTCGAGGCGGGAGGAGACGAAGAGATACGCGGGAACCTGCTGGCCGTCCGGCGCGCGATATCGCACGAGCTCCGGCTCGACGAGCCCATCGCGCGCGATCGACGCGGGCATCGAGCTCGAGAGCCGGACTGGCGGCGCACCCGTGTCATTTGCTGCCACGACATAGAGATCGGCCGAGTTGCTCGGATCAGTGTGCTGGTAGAGCAGGCGAGTGCCATCGGGCGACCATCGTGGCTCGGTGTTCGTGCCTCGGCCATCGGTGAGCTGTGTAATCGTCGCCGCCGACGGATCGTCGCCGAGCGCCGCAACCGCGATGTGGCGCGTGCCGGGATGTCCCCCTTCGTTCGTGTCGAAAGCCACACGTGTGCCATCAGGCGACCAGGCGATTCGACTGATTTCGTACTGGCCTTGCGTCACTTGAACCGGCGGTCCACCGCCGCTGGACATCACGTATAGGTGATCCCAGCCGTCGCGGTCGCTGATGAATGCAATGCGGCGTCCGTCTGGCGAAGGGATTGGCTCCGGGCTGAGATACGTCACGCTCCACCACTTTTCGTCCACGTCGCGGTGCAGCGTCTCGGTGCGGCCGGTCTCCGCCTCGGCGACCACCACCTCGCGCGTCTTCAAATTTTCGGTGACGCGCTGAAGTAAAAGGCGCGAGGGGTCGAGCCAATGCGGTGCGCCTTCCCACCCGGGCGATGCAGCCATCGACGGTGGCCCTCCGTTGACGCTCACGATGCCCACATCCGGCGGCTGCCGGTCGAACCGCGCAAACACGAGCTTTGCCCCGGAATACGCAGGGGCCTCCGATTGCCGCTCACTGACCCTGACCAAAAACGCCAAGCGCTGGTCGTCCGGCGACCACACCGGCGATGACTCGGCCGCCGCCGACGTCGTCAGACGCGTCTCACGGCCATCGGCGAGCGATCGCACCCACAGGTCGCTCTCGCGTGTGAACGCGACGCGTGTGCC
>WHTT01000011.1:63009-108273 GCA_009377605.1 Luteitalea sp. | reverse complement strand
CGAGCTGCTCTTCAATCTGATCACTGATCGCTACGAGCGGCGGGCCACCGTGGTGACGACGAATCTCGCGTTTGCGGAATGGGTGACGGTCTTCGCGGGCGATGAGAAGCTGACGACGGCGTTACTCGACCGCCTCGCCCACCACGCCACCGTGATCACCACCAAGGGGACGAGCTATCGGATGCGAAAGCGGCGCGGCCCGGGCTAGCCGCGCGCGTCCGTAGTCAGGCGGCGTGCTCGGCCTGAAGAACGGCCGATCACGCCGCCTGGCCACGGACCATCAGCGCCCGGAGAAGAAGCAGCGTAGAATGAACATCCTTCAGGTGGATCACTTTCCGAGCGGCGGACTGGTCTAGTTTCCGAGCGGCGCCTCCAGCTCTCGAGCAGCAAAGCCGCGAACTCCGGCGGGGAACTTGACGACTTTCGGTACGCCGACACGGTTGATCGCATCCTGACCGCATAGGTGCGATAAACTGGGCCCAGAACCTCGGACGTCGAACATGAAGGGGAACGAGCCGGTCATTCATAGCGATCCGGAAATCATGGGCGGCACACCTGTGTTCGCCGGCACCCGTGTGCCGCTTACGACGCTACTCGACTATTTGGAAGCGGGCCAGCCGCTATCCGAGTTCCTTGAAGACTTCCCTACCGTGACCCGCGAGCGGGCCGTAGCAGCCCTGGAGCAGGCCAAGGAGGCGCTCCTCGCCCGTGCGCGTCCTGCTTGACGAGTGCCTCCCTCGTCGCCTCAAACGCGAGCTCGTCGGCCATCACGCGAGAACCGTGCCCGAGATGGGTTGGGCCGGCAAGACGAATGGCGAGCTGCTCGCGTTCGCTGCTGTAGACTTCGACGTTTTCGCGACCAGCGATCGAAACCTGTCGCACCAGCAGAATCTGCCAGCGTTCAACATCGCCGTAATCGTCTTGGTGGCGAAGAGCAATAGCATGAACGATCTACGACCACTGGTGCCGCGGGTCCTAGAGGTTCTCAAGACTCTAGCGCCACGCACAGTCGTCTTCGTGACTGCGTGAATCACCCGTCGCTTGAATTCCCCGATGCGTAATGTATTGACCGTTTTCATCGCCTCGCCCTCTGATTTGGCTCCCGAGCGACAGCGCGCTTTTGACGTGGTTGCCGACGTCAATGACGTATTGCGACCAACGAACTGGGCCATCGAGTTGTTGGGTTGGGAAGACACGCTTCCAGGGTACGGGCGTCCGCAAGCTCTGATTAATAGGGACGTCGAACGTTGTGACTTGTTTATTGGCGCGGTTTGGCGGCGATGGGGAACCGCACCTGCCACCGACTCCCTCTTCTCTTCTGGGCTCGAAGAAGAGTTCTCGATTGCGGTGAAGCGCCGTGACCGAACACCGTCTCCAGAAATCTGGGTGTTCTTTAAGAAGGTTGACCTCGCACAGATTGCCGACGCGGGAGCACAGCTGCAGCGCGTCATCGCTTTCAGGGAATCCCTCGTGGCGAGCAAGACGGTTCTCTTCAAGGAATTCGAAGACGTCGCCGCATGGGAGAAGATGCTGAGGACCTACCTAATTCGGCACGTACTCGACTTGAGCAGCGGCTCAACCAGATGGCCGCAGGGGCCATCCGAACCCGCCTCTGTCGTAGGGTCGAATGCTCCCTGTGAACCCTCGGGGACTGCTACTCCGGGTGCCGGTGACCAACTCGCGAAGCTCGCTCACTCGTTGGCCCCAGCGTTCGCGAGCGGGGATCTAGACGAAGTTGCCAAGTCGATCGACGATCCAGACGAGACCGCATTCCTTGCGGTTCGCGTGTTCCTGTTGTCCGTGGCTCTCGTGGCAGCGTCCCGAACGTCTGCCTCCCTGATGCCACCTCATGAATTGAATACTCTCTATCGCTACCGCGAGCGCCTGCTGGCCACAGACGATGAGATGTACGTCCTGTTTCGGACGCTCCTGGCTGACGAGTTCGATGTGAGTCCAGGATGGTTCTGGCTAAAAGATCTTGGCACGCGGGCGATTATCGTACGCTTGTTGAGTGTCATCGTCTACGACGACAATTCTGGAGCCAGAGCGACTAGTTTTTCCGTCCTGCGCGGGGCAGCCGTTCCCATCTTTCCTCAATTTCGTGAATCACTTCTCACCGAGACATTTCCGGCGCTTCCAGCGCAAGTTCACGATGAGGCTTGGGCGTACCTGGTCGATGTGGCCACAGCTGAAGACGTCAAGACTCTCGGTCGTGCCAGCGGAACGTGGCTCGAATCGCGCGTCGGCTGGCTGCAAGCCTGGCTCGACGCCGGTCGCGATTTAGATCAGTTCTTGCCTAAGAGCCCAGATCCACAGTTCTTATCTAACCCACTGAAACAGTTGATTGCCGAGAGCATTCCCAAGCTGTCGGACCCATCGCTGGGAGCCCTCAGCAGCATGCCAGTCACGGACTTGAGCGAGAAAGCCGCCGCGGAGATGGAAAGAAAGCGTCCCGGGCCCGCAAGCGGCGCAGCAGGACCGCGGCGCAGGCGCCGCCGTGCCAATTGGCCATCGCTGTTAAGCGTCGGTCCGTTGTTTGGCGGAAGTCCGGAGGCGCGAGACGCTGACGACGAGCGGTACGAGCGTCTCGGCCGACAGAGTAGTGATGAGCTGAAGCTTGCATTAGACTGGTACTCGCTTGATGGCCGCATCAGCTATCAGTTGCTAACGGAGCGCGGCGAGATCTCAAGAGAAGTCGTTCGAGCCGACATCAACCATGGGTTTCAGCGGATCCGTGAGTCGTCAGACGAACACTTGGAGAGTGTGTTTGGACCTGCGGCGGCCGCCAAGATAAGGCAAGACTTCGCTGAACTGCACGACTTTATCGCTAAACAGTCTATCGAGAAGGCCATCGCTGCACTGGCCCTCGACTCAACGCGGGATGATGTGGCTGTCGCGCGGCAACTGTTGACCAACGACAGGACGCGCAGTGCTGCTCTTGAGATCATCGCAGCCAACGGTGACGCCAGTGATGTTCAGCGGCTGCTGGAGATCGCGCGGACCAGTTTCGGTGACGACCGGATTACCGCTCTCAAAGGGATTCGTCGCCTGGCGTCGGACAGGCTTGCCACCGCGAAAGTCTTGATCGCGGCCGAAACCCGCGACATGCGTCGCGCTGCTCTCGCATTAGTGCGGGACGTTGACGATGCTGAGGTGGTGCGGTTCCTCAAGGAGTTGCTGTCACACGATGACGAAGAGGCTCGCCTCACGGCCGTGGCGTTATTGCGTATGCGGCTGGAGAACGCACAGCTTTTGGAACTCCTGCGGGACTATATCGGAAAAGGCACGTACTACTACAACGTCGTCACTTGGCTCGATCGCCTCTTGTACGCTCCAGAACCGATGTCCGGCTATTACGCAACGAAGCTCGATGGGGAGCTAAAGGAAGTCATGTCCTAGACTGACGCTGCTCCTGCTGATTTGGCCAGGACTGTGCCCACGCCGATCCATAGACGGCCAATTTCACCAACGTCGCACACGATGACCGCGGGGGCGATTCCCCGCATCCGATCGAGAAGGTGTGATTTCCGAGGACTCCGGCCGGCATGGTGATCGCGAGAAAAGCACCGCGGATGGCTCTGCAAGACCTCCATCCCGGTTCAAATCCGGCGGTGCCTCCAAGATTTCCGAAGAATTGACGCCTCTGCTCTCAGCCGGTCCTGCTGCGCCTTCTGAGCCTCCAGAAGCCGTTCGGGCGCGTCGGTGAATGGGAGCATGCGATACGCCTCAAACAGGGCGTCCCCTGCTTCCAGCTCGAAGGCGAAGAGTTGCAGTGGGAGCTTGCCGCGATCGACAGCCTCTAAGTGCCCGTTGTCTCAGACTGCAGTCGCTGATCGTGCTCGCGAGGATTGTCGCATGGGATGATCGCTACTGGGCGATGCGGGAATAATCCTTCGCGGTTTGACCCGAGCCGAGCCACACCCACCAAATGGCGCCACCGACCGACCAGGAGTCGCGTGATTATCGGGCTGGCTGGTTTTCGTGGCTGTGACGCATGGAATCGGTGGCGTATTCCGGCTGCTGGACTTATCGGCTACGGACAATCGCGGCATAATGACGCTGACCCTGACTTCCTGGGCGACACGGAAGAGGAGGTTAACCAACCCTGAGGTTTTCAACAAGCTCATATGTGGTTGAAGCCTGGCCGAAGACTTCACCGAACCCGCTCACTCAATCGAGCGCTCCGGTCGCTGCTTTGATGTCGCGAAGGATGAGGCATCGCTAACACGGTCGGCGTAGTACGCGTCACTCCGCGCGGAGCGCCACCATAGGATCGACGCGTGAAGCCCGTCTTGCAGGTAGGTAGGCTGCCAAACCAGCGATGACGATCAGCGTGGCCACAGCGGCACCGTGCGCCGCAAGATCTGACGGCGGGATACCGTAGAAGAGTGTCGCCATCGTGCGCGAGACAAGGAAAGCCGACGGGAGCCCAACGAGCAGACCGATCAGCACGAGCGCAAGCGCTTCGCGTAGGGTGCCACGGCATACTTCGGCGGAATTGCGATCAGCATGTGCACATGATCGGGCAGCAGGTGCCGCTCTTCAATCCGGCTCTCCTTTTGCGTCGCCAGCTTCGGGAAGACCTCGCCCAGGTACCGTCGCAATTCCGCATACAGCGATCCGCGGAGGCCGAGATAGCTCTACAATAGTGCGACGCGGTTCGAATCGGGCAGGCTGTGTCAATGAAAGGGGAGACGAATGAGCATTCGTGATTCGTGGGTGCACGGCAACAGCGTTCTGCTGGAGCGAGTGGGAGCACCGAACGCCCGAAGCAAGCGTACCGTGCGGAACGCCCTCAGGAACAACGTGAACATCGACGCAACCGGCGACATCATCCACCTGGGTGGCCACGGAGCCGCTGCATGCTTTCGCATCGGTTGGGCCTCACGGTTCGTGATCTTCGATTCCGGCACCGAAGACCAACAAAAGTCCGGCAATTTCTGGTGTCATTTTGCAATACCGACCGCGATTGCGCTGAATGCCGGACGACGTACGGTTGCGCGGGAGCTGTTCATCAACTACGAAACGACCGACAAGGACCGACTGGACATTCGGGCCACGCACATCTGGGATGGCAACCGGCGGATCTTTGCGAATAACCGGTTCGTCGCTCCCCGCCTCGGTGCTGACGGAGGTATCCGCGGCCACACCACTAATGCCAACAGCACGCCGACGACGGCGCCGACACGTCTGTCCACGCAGCGCCTGGTCCCCCGAGAGATCTACTTCGGCGTCACGGTGTCGTTGCTGATCGCGGCGGTCTCAGCCCGTGGCGATTTTCTCGAGATACGCAGCGTCGGCGTCCGCTTTGAAGATCCCTCCAACGTCGGCATAACCACGACCGTCGTCGGGGACCTGTCGACCATCAGGAAGACCGCCGTCAAGAAGAGCGGCAGGTAGTCCGTGGTGAAGAAGTAGTCGCGTCCGGCGCCCCAACTGCAGCCAACTCCCGGTCGAACAGCGCATGGACGCTCGGACCGATGAGGCGTAGTGTGTGAAGTTGCTAGCACACCACCTGTTCCTAGCTTTGATGCCAAACGGTACGCACACACCGCTTGCTATAGGACAATCGGAGCCACTATATTCGTCGCATCAGCCAGCATGACGAGAGACGCTTATGTCCGGAATTCTTGCAGATCTCCGCTACGCGCTCGCTGCTCTGCGACGGAGCCCTGGCTTCGCCGCGGTGGCCATCCTGACCCTGTCGCTGGGCATCGGCGCGAACACCGCCATCTTCAGCGTGATCAACGGCGTGCTCCTGCGTCCGCTGCCGTACGCCGAACCCAGCCGACTCCTCTCCGTGGCCAGCCAGTTCCCATCGCTCGGGTTCGATCGGTTCTGGATCTCACCGCCTGAGTTTCTCGAGCTTCGGGAGTGGAACCGCTCGTTCGAGAGTCTCGGCGGATATCGCACCGGCCTCGCGAGCGTCGGGGGCATCGAACGGCCGGTGCGTGTGACCTCGGCGGCCGCGACCGCTGACTTCTTTACCACGCTTGGTGTGCGGCCGCAGTTAGGGCGCACGTTCACGGAAGAAGAAGACCTGCCCGGTGGTCCGGACGTCACCGTGATCTCCGACGAGCTATGGCGCGCTGTGCTCGGCGGCGACCCGGCGGTCGTTGGACGGAGCATTCCCGTCAATGGGGAGAGCCGGGAGGTCGTCGGCGTCATGCCGCCTGGGTTCGACATCGACGATGCCGGTGTGCAGGTCTGGACGCCCGTGGCGCTCGATCCGGCGAATCGGGAGAACCGCGGTAGTCATTTTCTGAACGTCATCGCACGCATGCGCGACGGTGTCACCCTCGAGGGTGTGAGGGCCGAGCTCGGCTCGCTCATGGGGCGGTGGCAGGAGGAGTTTAGAGGCACACACGCGCCACACCCGGAGAACCACGCCGTGATTGCACACGGCCTGCAGGATGAGATGGTCGGAACCGTCCGGCCCGCACTGCTCCTGCTCCTCGGCGCCGTCGGGTTCGTACTGCTCATCGCCTGCGCCAACGTCGGCAATCTCCTGCTCGTGCGTGCAGAGTCACGCCAGAAGGAAATCGCGGTTCGCGCCGCGCTTGGCGCCGGGCGGTGGCGCCTCCTGCGGCCGTTTCTGACCGAGAGCCTCATGCTCGCCGCTGTGGGTGGAGGACTCGGCGTCTTGTTGGCCTGGGTAGGCCTTCGCGTGCTGCTCGCCACGAGCGGTGAGAGCATCCCGCGCCTTGATGAGATCACCGTGGACGGCAACGTCCTGGCTTTCACGGCCGCGGTGTCGGTGCTCACCGGTGTGCTGTTCGGCTTGGCGCCTCTCATGAATCTCTCCGCGCGTGTTGTCGCGATGTCCCTGCGCGAGGGTGGCCAGCGTGCCACCGCTGGCTCGGCGCGGCTGCGCGCACGGCGGCTGCTGGTGGTCTCCGAGATGGCGCTGGCCGTCGTGCTCCTCGTTGGCTCGGCGCTGATGCTGCGGAGCTTCTCTACGCTCTTACGCGTGGATCCGGGCTTCGACCCGAACAACCTGCTCACGTTTCGGCTGTTCCTGCCGGAGGCGACCTATCCGGATGGTGCATCCCAGGTCGCCTTCTACGATCGCCTCCGCGATCGCCTTGGCGGGCTCCCGGCCGTGAGCGGCGTTGCGGTCATGAGCGGGCTGCCGCCGCATCGCGACGTGAACGCGAACGACATGGAGCTCGAGGGCTATCATTATCAGCCCGCGTCCGGGATGGCGATTCCGAACGTGGACTACTGGCAGTTCGTCACGACCGACTATCTCGAGACCATGCGCATTCGGCTCGTGGACGGTCGGGCCTTCGGTCCCGCAGATGGTGCCGGGGGCGCGCCGGTTCTACTCATCAACGAGACCTTCGCACGCGTCTTCTATCCGGATCAAGACCCAATCGGACGACGGATCCGGCCGGACTCGGACGTGCCGTGGCTAACGGTCGTGGGCATCGTCAAGGACGTGAAGCAGGGAGGGCTCGAGGAAGAGACCGGCACCGAGATGTACTTCCACATCCCGCAGGCCGCGGCGTTTAGTATTCCGCGTAGCATGAACGTCGTGCTCCGCACGGCCTCGTCTCCGCTCGGCATGCTCCCTGCGGTCAGGCGAGAAGTGGCTCGGCTGGATGCAAGCCTGCCACTCGGTGATCCGCGCACACTCGAGGGCGTCGTCAGCGCCTCGGTCGCCGAGCCGCGCTTCCTCACGCTGCTACTCGGCATCTTCGCGGGTGTCGCGCTGGCGCTGGCAGCCGTGGGCACGTACGGTGTGATGTCGTACACCGTGACCGAGAGACGGCAGGAGATCGGGATCCGGATGGCCCTCGGGGCCGACGGCGGACGCGTGCTCGGCATGATTCTGCGCCAAGGGCTGACAGTGGCGATGGTTGGTCTCGTCCTCGGCGTCCTCGGAGCCTTCGCGTTGAGTCGTCTCCTCACGTCGCTGCTCTTCGAGGTGCCGCCGACCGACGGCACGGCCTACGTCAGCACGATCCTCGTCCTCGTGATGGTCGCCACGGCGGCATGTGTGATACCGGCCCTCCGCGCGATGCGCATGGAGCCAGCTCGGGTGCTGCGCCAGGAGTGATCGTTTACGGAGGGAAGCGATGCGGGCAGTCGTCACTGGCGCCAACGGGCATCTCGGGAACAACCTGTGCAAGCACCTGCTCCAGCGCGGTTACACCGTACGGGCCGGCGTGCGCTCGCTCGCGGATCAGAAAAAGACGGCGCATCTCGTCGCGATGGAAGGTCTCGAGCTGGTGGAAGCGGACCTCTATCGGCCCGATCAATTGCGCGCCGCGTTCGACGGAGCCGACGTCCTGTTCCATGTGGCGGCCGTATACGCGTACGTACCCGGGGGCCACGACGCGGATGATGTGCTCCGCGCGAGCGTCGAAGGCGCGGAGAACGCGCTGCGTGCCGCAGCTGACGCAAAGGTCCGTAAGATCGTGCTGACCTCGTCGCTCGTCACGCTTCCGCTGACGGCGCCCGGCGCGCCACCGAGCACAGAAGCAGACTGGGCCACTGACCTCTCGGTGCCGTACTTTCGGGCCAAGACGCTGGCCGAGACGCGAGCCTGGGAGCTTGCACGCGACCTTCGGCTCTCGCTCGTCATCGTGCTTCCAGGCTCGATCGGGGGACCCGGTTTCACGCGGAACACCCCTACCATCGACGTCATCGAGGGGATCATGCTGGGGACGATGCGCCTCGGCGCGCCAAGGTCGAATCTCCCCTATGTGGACATTCGCGACGTGGTGTCCGGACATGTCCTCGCGGCCGAGAGCGACTGCGGGGGGCGTTTCATCGTGTGCAACGACAGACTGCCCAGCTTCATCGAGATCATCGAGACCATGCACCGGATCGATCCGCATGTCAGGCGGGCGCTCATGACAATGCCGGATTTCATGCTGGGCGTCGTGCCGTTGTTCGATCGCCTGAACCACCGCCTCCTGGGGTCCCCGCGGGTGATGATTCCGGAGCTCCTGGCGACGGTACGCGGGAGAATCTGGAATGCGAGCAACGAGCGCGCCAAGCGTGAGCTGGGCTGGCGCCAAGAGGTTTCCCTAGAAACCAGCCTCAGGGATACGATGGACGTCTTGAAACAACACCGTGCGAGCCTTCATTGATCGGCCGTGTCTGTCAAGTGGTGGAAAAGCGTAATGTCATCATCCGTCGCGACAAAGATCAGCAATTAGGAAAAGACATCACGCGGCCTCCTGCACCGCACCCATCTCATGGTACCCATCGAGCGCCCGCAGCTTGACTTGCCCGGTGCGCAGCAAACCAAAGAGGAGCAGCAACACGGCATCCTGACTGGGGAGGCTGGCTTGCGTCTTGGTCGGTCGGCGAAACTCCTCGTTGATCCGCTCAAGCGCATTCGTGGTGCGCAGGGCCTTCCACTGCCCGCGCGGAAAGCGCAGAAACGTGAAGAGGTCGTCGCCCGCCTCCTCGAGCGATTCGACGACCGGCGGGCACTGCAGCCGCCGCTCCGAACGGTCGACACAGAACGCCTTCTGAAGCGGCTTGGACGGCTTGGTTCGGAGACGATCTTGGGCGTGCTGCAACGTCTGCAGGACATGTTTGCGGCATAGGCCGGCGGCAGAGCGAACCACGCCACCAGGGCCCCTTGAAAAAGTGTCTGGCGGCGACCTGCGCGTTAACTCTTGCGGAATCAATCACTTAGTTTTTGACAAGCAGGGGCTTCGTAATCAGCAGGTCATCGGTTCGAGTCCGACCGCCGCCTCCACAATTCCTACGACAAACGTGACATCGCACCTCATGCGCTGGGCCGTTCTCCGGCCTAGGTAGCACATAGGTAACGGCGGGTTCAGCGAGGTTGGACGCGTCGAGGTGGCCCACCGGACGCCGGCGGCGGAGCGGGCATCGGCGCGGGTCTGTCGGTGGCCGAGTCCATCGCTCGGTCCTGGCGCACCGCAGCCCTCATCGGCCGCGCCGCCCTTGGCGGCGGCCTGGCCGGTTCGGCCGCGCAGTGGCTGGACCGCTGGAGCCTGACCCATCCTCTCGCGATCTCACGAAGATCTCACGCGACGCTCACGGCCCGGTGAGGACTTCCGCCGCCCGACCACCGATGCTTCCTGCGGGAGGCCATCGATGGACACGCTCACGCCCGCTTCGAACCCGACGATTGAGGTTGAGAGGAACCAGATGACTCTACGAAGAACCGTGGCGACATCCACATCGATCCGCGGGACGGCAGGCCGCCTGCTGCTCACACTGGCAACCGCGCCGATACTTGCCGCCTGTGGCTACTATCTCGTCCCGAGCCCCGGCGACGACCCGCTGGCGCTGCCGTCGGAAGTCCTCGCTCCGCCGGCCGCCAGATACGCCGACGCGGTTGAGCACGTCCAGCTCCTCGCGCGGAATCTGATCATCGATGAGAACCTGCCCGGCGTGTCCATCGCGGTGGCGGTCGACGGTGAGCTCGCGTGGGCCGAGGCGCTTGGGTGGGCGGACCTCCGGGGGCGCGTACCGATCACGCCACGAACGCGCTTTCGCATTGGCGGCGTGTCCAAGCCCATGACCGCGGCCGCGGTGGGCCTGCTGCATCAGCAAGGCCTCGTCGACCTCGACGCCCCCGTGCAGGACTACCTGCCGAGCTTCCCCGAAAAGCGGTGGCCGGTCACGACGCGGGAGTTGATGGAACATGTGGCTGGCTTCGGCCACTACGGGGCCGGAGAAGACGCGCAGATCAACCCCGACGACGAGCTTCCGGTTGCTCACCGGACCTGCGAAGGGGTGACCGATGCATTCGACCTCTTCGCAGGCGACCCACTGCTGTTCGAACCCGGCACGGCCTACCGCTATTCGAGTTACGGGTGGGTCCTGGTCAGCGCTGTCGTTGAAGCAGAGGCGGACGAACCGTTCCTCGACTTCATGGATCGCAAGGTCTTCGCGCCCCTCCAGATGCAGGAACACCATGCTCGACGCTCCGGGCGGCCCAGCGGGCGGTTACGCTCACACCGTGCCGAACCGGGCCGGCCTCTACTTCCCTGGGTTCGCCATGAACACGCGGTTTGGCCTTCAGGATGCGCCCAACGTCGACCACACCTGTCTCTGGGGCACCGACGGCTTCATCTCCACGCCGAGTGACCTGGTTCGATTCGGTGTGGCGATGTCGCGAGACGACCTGCTCGAACCCGGCACCATCGAGTTGTTGCGGACGGAAGGCCAGCTCGAATCGGGCGATCCGACCGGCTACGGCCTCGGCTGGTTCGTGCGGCGTGTTCCTCTCAACGGAAGCCTGGTTCGCTTGATCGGCCACGGCGGGAGTGCGGTGGGCGGTTCGACCTCCTTCATGACCTTCCCCGATCACGGCCTCGTGATCGCCGTTACGTCGAACGTCTCGTTCGCGGAAGACGCGGTGCGCTCACTGGCGCTCGCGGCGGCTGAGGCATTCGCTGGACGGGAGTGACGTCGCGTCCGCGAGGCGTACCCTTTTTTTGCGAGCCTACTTTATGATACAAAGTTCCTTGCATATGGCGGTGATCCCCGACGGGAACGGGCGATGGGCGGCCGCGCGACAGCGGCCGCGAACGGACGGACACCGCGCGGGCGCGAGCGCGGTGCGGCGCACGGTCGAGTGCGCGCCCGCGCACGGCATCGGGATGCTGACGCTCTACGCGTTCTCGTCGGACAACTGGCATCGGCCGGCGTCCGAGGTCCGTCCGCTGATGAAGGTGTTCGAGCAGTTCCTGCGCGGCGAAACGGCTCGCTGCGTGGCGGAAGGCGTGCGCGTGCGAGTGATCGGCCGTCGCGATCGATTGGCGAAGCGGCTGGTACGTGCGATCGAAGCGACGGAGGCCGCGACGGCGGCGTGCGATCGGCTGCGGTTGAACCTGGCCGTCGACTATTCGTCGCGGGACGCGATCGGCAGAGGCGAGCTGCTCCCGGCCGTGGACCTGCTGATCCGGACGGGCGGCGAGCAGCGGTTGAGTGATTTCCTGCTGTGGGAGTGCGCGTACGCGGAGCTGTACTTCACGGATGGGCGATGGCCGGACTTCGACGCGTCCCACCTGGCGCGAGCGCTGGCGGACTATCACGGGCGTGAGCGGCGGTTCGGCCGCGTGCCTGGTGCGACACCGATGAATGGGGATGGGAGGAGGCGGAGCGTATGAGTGACGACGCGGTTTCCGGGCAGGCGGGTCGCGGGCGGATCGAAGACGAACGAGTCGGCCACGGCACCTCCGACGGGTACTCCGACAGTAGCGTCATTGGCCAGGCGCTCGTGGGGGCGGCTCGCCTCTATCCCGTGCCACGCGCCTCCGTCGCGGCGTTGCTCGTGGCGGGCGTGGTCCTCGGCGCGGTGGGCGATGCGCTGCTGCGCGCTCCGGACGGCCCGGTGGGTCTGAACCTGTCGCTGTGGGTCGCGTCGGTCGCGGTCGCCGCGCTCGCGCTGCACCGCCGCGCGGCTCTCGCACTGGACCGCGAGCGCGTCGCGTGGCTGGTGATCGGCGTCGTGTTTGCGGCCGGGCTCGCGTGGCGCGACGCTCCGCCGCTGAAGCTGCTCGCGCTTGGCTGCGCAACGTTGACCTTCGCGCTCGCGGCTCATCGTCTCGCCGCGGCCTGGGTGCGTCGCGCGGGCGTGCTTCGATACGCCGGCGCGCTGGCGCTGGGCGCACTGCACGCGTGGACGGCCGCGGCGCTTGCGCTTGTGGATGCGACGCGGTCCACCCCGCGTGTCGAGACCGGCCGCGCGGCCGGGTGGCGCCGTGCCGCGGCCGTCGCGCGCGGCCTCGTGATCGCGGCGCCTCTCGTTGTGGTGTTCGGGGCGCTGTTCATGTCGGCCGACGCCGTGTTCGCGGAGCTGGTGGCGAACGTGCTTCGTTTCGATTTCGAGCGGATCGCGAGTCACATCCTGCTGTTCTCGATCCTTGCGTGGCTCTCGACCGGGTACCTGCGCGGCTTTCTGACGGGCACGGAGCTGCCGTCGCCCGCGGATCGCAGGCAAGGGATCGACGGCCGAGGCGTTCCGGCGCCGAAATGGCAGCCGTTCGGCATTACCGAGGTCGCGACGGCGCTGGCCGCGATCGACCTGCTGTTCCTGGTCTTCGTGATCGTGCAGTTCCGGTATCTCTTCGGCGCCGACACGCTCGTCCAGATCACGCCCGACCTGACGTATGCCGAATACGCGCGGCGCGGCTTCTTCGAGCTGGTCTTCGCGGTCGTCCTCGTCGTGCCGGTCCTACTCGCGGCCGACTGGCTCCTCGACCGTCGCAGCCAGAGCGACGTCCTCGTGTTCCGCGGTCTCGCCGGCGTGCAGATCGGGCTGGTGCTTGCGATCACCGCGTCGGCGCTCCAGCGGCTGCGCCTCTACCACGCGAGCTACGGGCTCACCGAGTCGCGGTTCTACGCGATGGTGCTGCTGATCTGGATCGGCGCGATGCTGTGCTGGCTCGCCGCGACCGTGCTGCGCGGCCGCCGCGGCGCGTTCGCGTTCGGGACGCTGGCATCCGGCCTCGCGACGGTCGCGCTGCTGTTCGTCATCAACCCGGACGCGGTCATCGCGCGCGCGAACGTGGCGCGGATGGCGTCGGCCGACGCGCCCGTCCGATTCGACGTCGCGTACGCGACGTCGCTGAGCGCAGACGCGGTGCCCGTGCTGATCGATGCGCTGCCCGCTCTGCCACAGGACGTGCAGTGTCCGCTCGCGCGACACATGCTGCGGCGCTGGCCGCCGGACCGCGATCGCTCGATCCGCAGCTGGAACTGGTCGGCGGCGCGGGCGAGTGACGCGGTGCGCGCGCACGAGGCGCGGCTGCGGTCGATGGTGGGGTCGGATCAGAAATGCGCGGCGCCCGGTGCCGCCTGACAGGAGACGGCTATGGAGTTGCGCATTCGCAATGTATCCAAGACCTATTCGAACGGCGTGCAAGCGCTGAAGGACGTGACGCTCACGATTCCGGTGGGGATGTACGGCCTGCTCGGTCCCCAACGGGTCGGGAAAGTCCACGTTGATGCGCACGATCGCGACCCTGCAGGAGCCGGACGAGGGCCACATCCACCTCGGCGACCCTTCGGCCCTTCGAGCACCTCAGGGTCGCCCCGAGCAGAGTCGAGGGGCGGCAAGCTCAGGGCAGGCCATCGACGTGCTGAACCAGCGATGCGCGAGTACATCGGCAAGGAGCGGGTCGACGATGTACTCCGGCGCCTGTTCGAGAAGCATGGTTCCGGAGCGCCGCCCCTGCCGACCTCACTGGATCTCTACCGGGAGCTGCAGGCGGTCACGCCAGACTCGTTCCAATACCTGCTACACGACCTCTTCGAGAAGAACACGTTCTGGGAGCTCGAGACGGAGCGGGCCACGGCGGAGACCGAAGCAGGCACCTGGCAGGTCACGCTCGAGGTGGACGCGCGAAAGGTCGTGGTGGACACGGCGGGCACCGAGACGGACATGCCGATGCATGACCTGTTGGAGATCGGCGTCTACGCGCCGGCGGAAGCCGGCGAGACACAGGGCGCGCCACTCTTCCTGGCGATGCATCGCATAGCCACCGGGCCGCAGACGATCACGGTCACGGTGCCGCAGCGGCCCGCCCGCGCGGGCATCGACCCGCGCCACCTGCTGTCTCATTGCCATGCGGTGCGCGATGGCGTCGTCGCGGTGGTACTCAATCAGGCGCGGGCTTCTTCAACAACGCGAATGCGACCGCGCTGCCGTCGTCGCGGCTTCGACTTGACCACGATCTCCACGTCCTGCCCGAGCCTGGTCAGGAGACGCATCAGGCGTTCGCTCGAGAAGTTTGTCAGTCGGCCACTCAGCAAGGCCGAGACCTTGGGCTGATCGATGCCCATCACGGCAGCAGCGGCGACCTGAGTGAGGCGACTGCTCCGAACGATCTCGCGAATTCGGCTCGCGAGCTGTGCTTTAGCCAACTCCTCTTCCGGCTCCGGAACGCCGATATCGGCGAACACGTTGCCGGAACTGGGCGCCACGGGAATCAGCGGCCTTTTAGCCATGCTTCATAGTCCTCTCTGGCGCGAGCGAGCCGAGCTCCGATGAGATCCAGCTCGCCCTTCGGCGTGGCAATCGCACGCCGAGATTTCTTCTGGAACGCGTGAAGGACGTAGACAGCTTTCGAGAACCGCACTGTGTAGACCGTCCGAAACGTGTTCCCGTCGAAGTCCACCACCACCTCGAGCACTCCGGCGTGGCCGAACCCCTTCAGAGGCTTTGCCGTCGACGACTTTAGGCCGATCTGCGCATCCCACAGCGCGCCGCCGACCCGGGTCTTGACGTCGTTCGGAAACGCGCTCAGGTCATCCTTGCTCGAGGCCACCCAGCGAACAGGCTTCGGGACCGGTTGGGGCGACGTCCTCGGTGGCCGCATGCTCATTGTATGCCACTACAGGCATATCGCCAAACGCCGGTCACTCGCGCGCCACAGACGCCAAGACCTTGCTTCGATTGCGGCTGACAATCTGATCCAGGCGCTTGCCCACAAATCGAGCGGTTGTTGAAATCCTCGTCTGATGCCAGCCGTAGCATCGCTCAGATCAGATGCTGATGGCACCGGGCAAGCAACCGATCACGAATACCTCGAGCATCGAACCTCGACTCGATGTCTTTGCGAACCACCTCACGATGTTGGCGCCTCTCTTCTAGATAGACATCAACCTCAAACGCGATGGCGCAGACAGTACGCGATGACGGCATACGCGTCTGGCAAATCGAGGGAGGGATACTGCGTCTTGGCGTTACCTTCCCGCGGACACGTGAAGAAACCCGGCTGTGTCGGCAGTCCGGGGAGTGTGTCAGCAGGGAGTCACTGTGAGTAGAGGCACGCTATACGGGCTCAGGCGGTCAGCCGCCCAGGCGACCGCCGGCCGAGCCCATCACTGCCGGCTGAGAAACGACGATACGCCCTACGCGACCACCGCGCAGATCGCGTAAACGGAGACATTCCTATTGTCGCCACCGCTATCCTCGAAAGACGCGGACCATCCCTCGCCGTCTCCAGAGGCAAAGTCTTGGATTGGGAAGGAAACGCCCGCCCTGACCCCGACGAAGGAGAAGTGACCGCCACCGAGCACTGTCTTTCCGTCTGGACAGTAGACGAACAGTTGCTCATGGCCATTGTCCGGAACTTCACCGGAGTTTGTCACGATCTCGTAGCCCGTAAGGCCAGCTCCCGGCGGTCCCTGCTCGCCCGGCGGTCCCTGATCGCCGGGCGTGCCTTGGGGTCCGACCGGGCCCACCGGGCCGACTGGACCGGGCGGGCCAACAGCGCCCGGAGGTCCCTGCGGCCCGGGATCCCCTTGCTCGCCTTTGGCGTTGAACGTGAGGGCCTGCTCGTCGTCTCCGCACTGCTCGCCAGCTTCCGTGTCGATCGCGCGCAGCGTGCCTTGCCGATCCAGTGTGACGATTGGACCGAGCAGTCCTGTCCCCGACGTCCGGTCGGTCACCGCGAAGCAACCGTCCACGCGCCCGTCGGCCGCCGGAATCGAGGCAACGGCGCTGGTAATCGTGGCCACGACGATCGCGACCGTCGTGACCGCCGCAATGATAATCGTGACTGATCTCAACCAATGTTTGCGCATGACGACACTCCTCGTTCATGTTCAGTGTCGCCGACGGCGTGCTACTCACGCCGCTGCCGTTGCCTGGCGCCGAGCATTTGGTCCGGCTCGAAGAGCGCCGAGATGGGCCTGGGCCACGGACACGTGCGACCTGCAAATGAGGGTGCGCCGCATATGGCTTCACGTCACTACGAACGTACGTAGGAATCGTCTGTCGACGCCACGCTGATGCCCGCCCACATACACCAACGGAGGGTTCCCTCGCCGATGCCCCAATGGTTCGGACCCCATGCGTCGCCAGATGCACAATGTGCACATGAAGACGATCTCTATCCGCGATACGCCTCTCCTGTCACAGGTCGACACGGTTGATCGTCTCTCGTAGTGAGACGGATCGGGAGGACTCATGAGGATCTTCGTTGCCGGTGCCACCGGTGCGGTCGGTCGGCGGCTCGTGCCGAGGCTGGTCGAGGGCGGGCACGACGTGGTGGGGACAACGCGGTCGGACGCCGTGGCGGACGAGCTGCGGGCGGCAGGCGGGGAGCCCGCGGTGCTGGACGTCCTTGACGCCGACCCGCCGAAGGCATGTCGTGAGACGATCGCAGCCATCCGGTACGTCGAAGCCACCGTGGCTACCGCAGAGGGCATCGAGGGGATCGTGCTCAGGTACGGCGGGTTCTACGGCCCGGGAACGTCGCTGTGGCCAGGTGGCGTACACGTCGAGATGGTTCGGAAACGGCGCTTCCCGATCATCGGCCGGGGGACTGGGATCTGGTCGCTCGTCCACATCGAGGACGTTGCCACGCTGGCGGCGGTCGAACGGGGTGCTCCCGGCCTCTACAACATCGTGGACGACGAACCCGGCACCGATTTCCGAGTGGCTTCCATACTTGGCCTGGACGCTCGGGGCGAAGCCGCCGCGTCACGCCCCGGTGTGGCTCGGACGCCTGGTTGGCGGCGACCTCGCGGTGTCGGTCATGAACGAGATCCGCGGCTCGTCGAACGCGAAAGCCAAGCGAGAGCTGGGCTGGCAGCCGAAGTATCCGACCTGGCGCCAGGGCTTCACAGAGATGGCGGCCGTCTGACATAGGCTCCCATTTCGACGACACCCTTAGATCCAGATCGCCTTTCGGCGTGGCAATCTCACGCCCGGACTTGTTGCGGCGTGGCGGGCGCTCACGCCACCTCGAGCAGCGCATCCGGATTCTTCGCCGCAATCAACAACAGCGTGCGCGCGGCGCCGGATGGCGCACGGCGGCCCTGCTCCCATTCCTGGAGGGTTCGGACCGACACGCCTAGCAACTGTGCAAATCTCGCCTGCGAAAGGCCGGTCTTCTCCCGAATACTCGCGACCGAGGGCACATTGATGATGCGGCCATGCTCGCCTCGCTTGAGCTGCCGGATGCCCTCGAGAATCTCCAGACCGATGTTGCGCTTGGCCTTAGCCATCGATCTCCTCCTTGATTTTCTTCAGTACGTGCGCTGCGATGTTCTCGGCCACGTTCTTCGCGTACATGGTCAACATCCACACCTGCCCCTGTCTTGACCGCAGGTAGTAGATCACGCGGATGCCCCCACGCTTCAGGGGTCGGTGAACACGGTCACGACGGGTTGGGCGACTCGCGTGCCGACGGGACGTTGTCCCGCCGGGGTGAGACCTTCTTCCTTGGCTTCAGGCGCCGCCGCCAGACATCCAGAATCGGTCGGCCACCACGGAGCGGAACGACGAGACAGAGACGTGTCCCGCGGCCTGGAGCGGTGTCGACGGTCAACGTGGCATTCAACGCGGCCGCACGCGACCGGATGCTTCCGAGGCCATGTCCCCAGGTGACCTCCCCGGCGTCGAATCCTCTGCCATCATCGTCGATCCGCAAGACCACCGTGGCGGGCAGCAAGGCCAGCTCGATGCGAACCGCTGACGCTCGGGCATGCCGTACGATATTCGTCACGCTCTCCTTGAAGATGAGAAGCAGGTGCCGGCGGCGATCCGGCGCGAGGTCCGTCCCGTTCACCTCGGCGTCCGACGGCGCCCGGAACGTCACGTCGAGCCCTTCCGCTTCGAGTAGATTGAAGGTGGTCTCACGCATGCGCCGAATGAGATGCATCAGGTAGTCGTGCCGCGGATCGACGGCCCAGACGATGTCGCTCATGGCCTCGCGCATGCTGCGTGCGAGACGTGCTGTCTCGGTGAAGGTGGATGGACTCTCTTCGGGCGCGGCACGCTTGCCGAGCTCGCTGAGCAGCGCGACCTGTGAGAGGCCGGATCCCATCTCGTCGTGCAGATCCATCGCAATCTGGCGGCGAATGCCCTCCATGGCAAGCGCACGCTGGAGCCGAATGCGGTGTGCGCCCCAGCCGCTGCCCAACGCCAGGCCAGCGACAGCAAGCAAGAACCACGAGCGCTGCCAGATCGGCGGCAGAACCCGAAGCGTCAGCTGGGCCGGCTCCAGACTCGTACCGCCCGACCCAATTGCTCTCACACGAAACGTGTACAACCCCGCGGCCAGCGAGCCGTATTGCACCGCGCGCAGGTCGGTCGGCTGGCTCCAGTCGTCATCGACGCCTTCCAGCCAGTACTCGTACTTCACCGGGGACTCTGGCCACCGATGGATCGAGGCGTACTCGATGCGCACTTGATCATGGCCAGGCGGAACCTCAATCCCCGGTGCGACACGTGTGCCGCGCTCGGGCAGCGGCGCCTCGCGCCCTGCCACGGCCACGCGCGTGACCAGCACCGAGGGTGGCTTCGGCTCGGGATCCGCTGCTCGCGGATCGAGACGCGAGATCCCGTTCGAGGTCCCAATCCAAATGCGGCCCTCACGATCGGTCGTGCAATGGTTCACGACGTCACCGGCAAGACCACTGGCGGTCGTGAAGTGGCGGATCGCGCCGGTGGCCGGATCCAGACGATCGACGCCACGCGATGTGCCGAGGTACAGGCGTCCGGCAGCGTCCTCGGCAATGCACCATACGGCGTTGCTGGCCAACCCGGTCTCGGTCGAGTAGCTCACGAAGCGCGGGCGCGCCGCCTCGGGCTCGGTCGTCATCAGGAGGCCGTGGTTGCGAAGCCCGATCCAGAGACGCCCCGCACGGTCTTGATGCAGCGCGCGCGTGTTGAGGTGCGGATCCGAAATGCCCGGACTGGGCCGCAGCCGATCAAAGCTTCCGTTGTGCCAGCGCCAGACCCCAACGAAGGGCGTCGCCCACAGCGCGCCGGCCCGGGTCGTGAAGAACCCGCGCACCAGCGGAAGCGTGGCGGCGCGCACGCCAGACCGAGGAGCCTGACCATCCAGACCGATGCGGTATACCTCGGCATCTTGGGGAATGCGGTGTAACGCATCGTCGAAACCGCTGAACCAGATGCTGCCGTCATGTTCGTGAGGGACGCTGAAGACGTTCACCGGCTTTCCATCGGCGGTTGGCACAAGGCGTGCTCGCCGAAGATCGAGCGACGGACCTGTGATCCGGTACATGCACGCGTTGGTACCGATGAGCCACGCACCCTGGCCATCGCGGCTTAGCCGCGGCCCCGTCCGGTTGAACGGTGGCTGGTTGGAGCCGGGCACGCGCACCACGCCCGCGTCGGTCAGCTCGACGAGCCCACCGGCCCATGTGCTCGCGTAAATTCTGCCGTCGAGAGCTTCGACCACCTGCTGCACGTTGGCATCCGGCAGGCCATCGGCCCGCGTGTAGCTGACGAGCGCCTCGTCGAGCAGTCGGAAAGCGCCGTCGCGGTCTGTCCCACCCCAGAGGACACCATCATCTGCCACGAAGAGCGCACTGATGTAATCATCGGGCAGTCCGTGCGCGGTGCCGTAGCGGTCGGTGTGTTCGGGTGTCCAGCGGATCAAGCCGGCCGTCGTCCCAACCCAAACCGGACCGTTCGGGTCCACGGCCAACGCGCGCAACGAATGCGCGGGCGGTGCCTCGATGGGGGTCGGCACCCACGAGTGACGCTCGTCGATGCTGGCGGGAACGCGCATGCGTATGAGCGCGTTTTCGTACAACACATACCAGCCACCGGCCCCGTCAGGTCGGATCTTGTTCGTGTGCTCGAAGGCGCCCTTGAAGTAGGCTGGCACGACGGCCCGATGCTCGACGACCCGATCTTCGTCGATGACGATCATGTCTGCGCCGGATCTGACCCAGAGACGACCGGCAGCATCGAGGAGCACATCCTCCGCTTCGCCGCGCCACACCTGAGTGAAGCGGGGTCTCCCGCCATGATTGAGAGCGGCTCGATAAATGCCGGCGTGCGTCTTGCACCACAGCCGGTTTCGCCCATCCACGAGGACCCTGTCCACCACGTTGCCTTCGCGTGACGAAGCCACGTCGAAGCTGGCGAACCGGGGACGCGACGTTGTATCGCCTTGACCGGCGAGCGTGCGCATCTGAGGCTGCTCGATGAGCACGGCCACGCCGCCGCCGTGCGTCGCCACCCAGAGCTGTCCGTGCCGATCTTCGGTGATATCGGTGATGGAGCCGTCCGACAGCCCGTCTTTCGGGCCGTAGTTGACGAAGCGCTCGCCGTCGAAGCGGCTGAGGCCCTCCCAGGTGCCGAGCCAGATGTAACCGAGGTGGTCCCGATAGAAGGTGTTGACGCGAGGGTGCACCAAGCCATCCCGCAGACCAAGGGACCGAATGGCGAGCTGTTCCGCCGCCGCAGGCGACGGCTCAACGGCGAAGACCAGCGCGGAGAGGACCCCAGTGCAGACGACAGCCCCGCGTACCATGTGTAGCACGACCAGCTCCACTCAGAGTGAACGCCCGTCCCGGGCAAACCGAAGCACAGCCGTAAGCAAATCTCGGCAACAGGCTAGTGCGGTGTCTCCGAAATAGCTTGGCATTCGGCCGCCGCTGCATCCCGGCCAGCGGCGTTGCTCCTCCCTCAAATATGCCCAATATTCTCGATCGTCGCGCCTTGCTGGCCGGGCGCATCGGCGCCCTCGGTGCACAAGCTATTTCGGAGACACCACACTAGGAACGGCCCGCGTCCAGCTCACGGGACTTGCTCAGCGGCGCATGAGACCAGGCGGAAGCTGAGCACCGTAGGCGTTCGCGCGCTCGAGCCGGGCGAAGTAGTCGTACGCCAGACGGGCCACATCCGAGATCGTCCGGCCCGCTTCCTCTCCGTTACCGACGAGCGTGCTCATGGCCGAGACGATGAAGGGACGGCCTTCGAGCAACACGACGCCGACGTCGTTGACGACACCGCCGAGCCCGCCGGTCTTGTGCGCCACGCGCACGTCCTGCGGAAGACGCGACCTGAGCGGCCCACTCTTCGGATGAGCGAGAACCTGGAGCATCTCGCGACACGCTTGCGGTGTGACGACCTTCTCGCGGTAAATCCGCTCGACGAGTCGTCCGAGCTCGGCGGGCGTGGACACGTTCTCGCGACCTGCGGCCTGTTCGTCGGGCCGGATCATCTTCCTGCGAAGACGCGTGGCTGGCAGGCCGAGTCGATCCAGCGTGGCGTTCACCGTGTCCATACCAACCTTGTCGATCAGGATGTTGGTCGCAGTGTTGTCGGAGAGCACGATCATCAACGTGGCGAGGTCTCTCAGCGAGAGCTCCGCAGCACCAAGATGCTGCAACACGCCGCTGCCACCGGCTCGGTCGCTGTCCGCCACTCGATGACGATCTTCGAGCCGCAGCCGGCCGTGCTCGGCCTGGCGGTACAACTCGACGAGGATCGCGATCTTGATGGAGCTCGCCGTTGGAAAGACGCGGTCCTCGTTGACGGCGATTTCGGCGCCGCTCACCAAGTCCTTGATCCACACACCGATGACGCCGTCGACTGCGGCAAGGCGTTGCTCTATCCGCCGTTCGAGCTGTGCACGTAACAGATCCTGATTGGCAACCGGCTCCTCTGCCGCCGCCGCATGGCCGACCAGGAGCGTGGCCGCCAGGATTGTCGTCCAGTATCTGTGACTCATCGGTTCTCTCGCAGGACACTACACCATCTCACGTATCTTCCGCGGATAGTCGGGAAAGTACCGCTCGATGACGGGCAGCTCGAACTGCGTCAGAATCGCCTCCTTCGGTTCGCGGTCGAGCAGGAACTCGAACGACGTCTCCAACAACCGTTTCGTCGTCGTGCCTGGTGCATATCGCTGAACGTGCTCAGGCGTAATCGTCACCTCGTGCTCGGTTCGCTCTCCATCCTCTTGGACCGTGACGCGATATGTCGAGGCACCAGCGTGAGCAACCGTGATTGTGCGGCGCACATCCCCTCCTTTCGCGGCTTCTTCGGCGGAGTACCACCGTGGCGTGCAGGTGATTCTTACGCACCGTCCCCCTCGCGTGCAACGACGTTCCCCTGGTTCCTTGCTCACCTCCACGCAGCGCGTGGCGCGACCCCATCGACGCCCGTATCGTGGCAAGCGTAGAATTCAGGCAGAGTTGGAAGACTCAATATGGGCACCTCTGTGGCCAGCAGCTTGTGCGTACGTCTGGAGCCACACGTCCGAGGATCGTTGCAGGAGCGGATCTACGGCGAGATTCGCGGTGCGATTCTCGATGGGATACTGGTACCGGGCACACGACTTCCTTCGTCGCGCACGCTGGCGGCAGACCTCGATGTCTCGCGCACGACGACATTGCTGGCGTTCGAGCGCTTGATTGCAGAAGGCTATCTCAGCGCGCGGCCCGGGTCCGGCACCTTCGTGGCGGGCGAGCTGCCCGACGACCTGCTGCACGGTCGCATCTCCCGGCGGCAAGGCGCGTCAAACCATCCCCCGATGTCTCGGCGCGGCGCGGCGCTCGCCTCGACCCCTCGCGTGGCCTGGCGGCTCGGTGGTCCGCCGCGAGCCTTTCGCATCGGGACCCCAGCGCTCGACCTGTTTCCAGCAAGGCTCTGGACACAACTGGTCAACCGGCGACTGCGATCGGTGACGCTCGCGCAGCTCGACTACGGTGACGCGGCCGGAATACCGTCACTCCGTGAAGCGATTGCCATGCACATCCAGGTCGCGCGTGGCACCGAGTGCGACCCCGATCAGATCGTCGTCGTTGCCGGCGCGCAGTGTGGCCTGGAGCTGGCCTGCCGGATGCTGCTGGATCCTGGTGACGGCGCATGGCTGGAGGAACCGGGCTATCCCGGTGCGCGCAACGCCCTCGTAGGAGCGGGCGCGCGGATCGTGCCGGTTCGCGTCGACCAGGACGGTCTGGATGTCGAGGCCGGCGCGCGACAGGCGGGCGATGCGCGTCTGGCGTATGTGACGCCCTCACACCAGTTTCCTCTGGGGGTGCCGATGAGCCTCGCCCGGCGGCTGGCGCTGCTCAGATGGGCGACCCGTGCGCAGGCGTGGGTAATCGAGGACGACTACGACGGCGCGTTCCGGTACAGCACGCGGCCCGTTCCGTGTTTACACGGCCTGGATGCCGACGAGCGCGTGATTTACGTCGGCAGCTTCAGCAAGACACTATTCCCGGCTTTGCGGCTCGGCTTCCTGATCGTCCCCAGGGGGCTCCGGGAGCCGTTCCTGGCCATGCGCCGGAGTGCACCGGCATCTCCTCCGCTGCTCGATCAACTCGTGCTGGCCGATCTCATGAGCGACGGGCACTTCGATGGACATCTTCGCCGGATGCGCGCCGCGTACCGCGAGCGACTAGAGTCTCTCGTGGATGCGGCTGATCGTTACTGCCGCGGAGCCCTTCGGCTGCGCCCGGTGCGAACGGGCCTCCATGCGGTCGCCGACCTGGAGGATGTGGATGCCGAGAGCGTGTTCGACGAGGCCGCCGCCCGCGGCGTCGAGGTGATGCCACTCTCCGCCTACTACGCGGAGCGCCCCAGCGGCGCCAACGGCTTGGTGCTGGGCTTCGGCGCGGTTCGTGGGGAAGAGCTCTTCCAAGGCATGGAGCAGCTCGCCGCAGCCATCGACGCGGCCAGACGCCCCACGGCGTTTGGCGGCCGCCGGAGAAACCGCACGGCCCAGTGAGGAGCAGGATCCCTCTATAGCTTCTTCCATCCCCAGATTCGCATCACATCGTCTGAAGAAAGCCGGTGTCCGAGGTCGCGCGCAAGCCCGCAAATCTGTCCGCGATGGTGCGCCTCGTGCTGAACGAGGTACAGCATCATGTTCACCGTGCGGCGAGGCAGGCCCTTGATCCTCCCCTCGCCACGGGCAAGCGCCCCTTCAAAGAGCTTCGTCAGGGCCTCACGGCTCTGCTGCAGCGCTCGGCACGCCTCGAGCGGCGTGGAGCTGGCGGCCTTCAACGGCGGTGCAACCGGCCGCGCACCACCCAGTTTCGCGAAGGTGCGTCGCAGGCTCTGCATGTGCGCCACGATTGCCGCGATATCCCGCCGCTTGTTCGGCGATTCCGCGTGCCACAGCTGGGGAGGGAGCACGCTAACCAGATGCTCGCTCACGCGTGTGCTGTGCTCGAACGCGTGCAGCAGCTCTCTTCCGACGTCCAATGGCTGGCGAGTGGCCATTCTTCGCTACCGTTACGAGAACGATGCTAACCCGAGCCTTGCCCAGATGCCTGTGGTAAGGCCTACGTCACGACTGTCGATTCAAGCGGGTATGATACCGAAGTCAATCCCTCGAGACGAGTTGTGTAGACGCTGGAGGCGCCGAATGTTCACTGCGACCGCAAACCTCATCTTGCCCTGCACGGTCACCGGATCCTGGCCGCGTCCGCGATGGTTCGACGTGAGCGCCTGGGGCAAGCCGCTCGACACGTGCATGATGGACATCAACTTTCGCGAGAAGTTCCAGGACGCGCTCGCCGTCGTCATCAGCGATCAGGAACGGGCGGGGCTGGATCTACTGACCCATGGCGACTATCACTGTGACGAGGACATGGCAGGCCGCTCCTGGCATCACTACCCGCTGCAGCGGTGGGCCGGCTTCGAAGGTGACTATCTGCAGACCGACGAAACGCGGGCGCCATGGCTCCGCTATCCGCCCGGCACCCTGCTCAACGAGATCTACACTGCCTGGCGCTGGCCGCACGTGGTGGACACCATCGAGCACCGGCCGCTGGGCTACCCCAAGATTTGGCGCATCGCCCAGGGCAAGACGCAGAAGCCCGTGCGGTTCGGCACCTGCTGCTCGCAGGTGATGGCGCTGTTCTTGGATATTCACACGCCGAAATACCGTGACAAGCGCCAGGTGATCTGGGACATGGCCGAAGCCATGAACACCGAGCTCCTGGCGCTACGCGACGCCGGCTGCCGTCTGATCCAGATCGAAGAGCCCACGTTCCACTTCATGGCAAACACCTATGGGAAGGACCACGACGAGGTCAAATTCCTCATCGAGGCCTTCAATCGCGAGGTGCAAGGCCTCGACGATGTGGAGCTGTGGATCCACACCTGCTGGGGGAACCCCAACATGCAACGGGTGATGGAGGACACGAGCTACGCCAACTCGATCGAGATCTATCTCGAGCGGTGCCGGGGCGATGTATGGTCCCTGGAAATGAAGGACCGCAATCAGAAAGACCTCGAGCTGTTGGCGCCGTTCCGCGATGATCTTCAGAAGAAGATCTGTGTCGGTGCCGTGAGTCACCGTACGCTGCAGGCCGACCGCGCCGAGGACGTGGCGGCCGAAATTCGCCGCGCGTTGAAACACATTCCGGCAGAGCAATTGATCATCTCGAGCGACTGTGGCTTCGGCCGTCAGGGATGTAATCGTGAGATCGCGTTCTACAAGGCCACGGCAATCGCTCAGGGCTGCAATATCGTCCGTGCCGAGCTTGGATTGCCGACGACGGAGATTCCCGCGACCAATCCAACATGGCAGATTGACGTCGTCGAAGCGTCGCCAGCACATCCGGCGACCTCTGTGTGATCAGACGCATTCAGTCCGGAATTCACTTGAGTTGCCAAGAATTCCGGGTAGCTGTCAGCGTTCGCGGACAGCTCTCACGTCGGCCTTGCCGTGACACGCTGACGGCTGATCGCTACAGCGGGCGGGATTGACGACCGACGTGAGCGCCGGGGATAGCTGCTGACAGTTCGCTGCGGCTCACGCCGTTCGTTGATCACCAAGGGACAGGTGCGTCAAGCACCCCTGCAGCTGATGGTTCCCGGCCCGGTCGACCGCGTCACCTTCTACGCCGAGCAGCGCACTCGCCGCCGCCAGACGTGGCGGTACACTGCACTCTGTGCCGTGGCCGCCGCCATGGTGGGGATGCCGATGGCGACGTTCATCTCACCGGTCGCCTACTTGGGCAGGCTGTTCAAGCGTGTGCCCATGCTGCAAGTCGTGTTCTTTCCTTTTCTCATCTCTTACGTCCTCTTGTTGCTGCTGCGGATGCAGGTCTGGCTCGTGCGATTCACCGTCGTCGGTCCACTCGTGATGCGGGTCTGGCGCACTCGGCGCTATCTGGCGGACGCCACCGCGGTCGAGCTCACTCGTCACCCCGACGGATTGGCGCGCGGGCTCACGCACCTGGCGGCGGAGGGCGGTGTGGTGCCGGGCGGACAGTGGTTCTCGCACCTCTTCGTGGTCGGTCCGGAAGCTGCGGAGATGCGGCAGGCGGCGGCGCTCCAAGAGCGCTTGCAGGTGGCCCGACAGCGCGCCGCCGGCGGAACCGCAGATGCCGTGGCAACGGTCGGTCAGATTCTGGCCGCGCGTGCGGCGGAGCAGAACACACGAGGAAGGGCATTCACCGAGGAGCTCGGTGGCGCGCGCTCGCACCCGCCAATTGCGACGCGTCTGGAGCGCCTTGCCGCCCAGGGGGCAACGCGCTATCGGGCGGGCTCGCAGAGCGTCCGCACACCCACGCCTGCTAGTCTGCGGCCGATGGTGAGCAAGACACTCGGCATGCTGATCATCGCGCCGCTGATGGCGATCGCAGGCGTGCTGAGCGCTTTCGCCTTCTCGGCCATCTTCATGTTCGGTGTGGTGTCGGCCGTGTTCTTCACGGCCGCGATGATGGCGTTGCTGGTACCGCTCATGAGATGACGCGCTCTCGTTTCATGATGGCGTGTCGCTGCAAGTGAGGTGCAGGATACGCTCGTGAAGCTCCAAGTCGATACGCGTACGCAATACGAGGCGGATACGATTCACGTGGCCCAGATGCGGTGCTTCCGCGATGAGGATGCCGAAGGCCACCCGCGCTGCGGGCTCCATCGGATAACCAAACGCGCCGGTCGAGATCGCAGGGAACGCCAGCGATGACAATCGATCCTGGTCCGCCAATCGAAGCGCCTCTCGGTAACACGATGCGAGGAGCTCGTCTGCTGGCTCGTCTTGGCCGTAGACAGGGCCGAGGCAATGGATGACACGACGGTTCGGCAGACGATGGGCGCCCGTGATGACAGCGTGACCGGGTTGGATCGGCGCAAGCGGCTGACATTCTGCGGCAAGGCCGGCTCCCGCCGCGCGGTGGATTGCCCCCGCCACACCACCGCCGGGCATCAATTGGGCATTGGCTGCGTTGACGATCGCGTCCATGTCTGACTGGCGGGTAATGTCACCCTGAACACACTCGATGGTGACGTTACCGATGCGTCGTTCGCTCATGGCTCGTCTCACGCTCTCCACGTTCGCAGTTTAGGATAAGGCGCCACTCGCCGCCCCTGGCTGCGGCGCCATTCGAAAGGATCTCGCATGCGCTCACCAGTGTACGCACGCACGACGACACTACCCCACCGGCTCAAGCTGCTGACACTACTGATCGTGGTGGCCCTGATGGGCGCGCCCCTGGCTAGTTTGCCGACCGAAGCTGCAAGCGGTCAATGGCTCGCCCCCGGTGTGACGTATGAATCGCTCGACGTCACGACACCGCGCGGGACAGCGCGTGCCCACATCGTCGAAGCGGATCTGTGGAATCGACGGGTGCTGGTGGATCTCCTCTATCCCGGTGTTGTGGCGGAGCGCCAACCACTCTCGGACATGGCAGACGAGCGACACGCGGTGGCTGGCGTCAACGGCGACTTCTTCAACATCAGCGTGACGCAGCCCGACGTGGTGCCGACCGACGCGCCGGTCGGCCCGGCGAAGGCCACGGGCATGTCGCTCAAGGCGGCGGTGCCAACCAGCCAGCGCTTCGGGCCGTCGTTGCCGCCGGGCACCACGGTCGAAGACGTGCTCGGGGTCGGCGCGGACCGGGTGGGTCGCCTCGGCAGACTCACCTTGCGTGGAAGGCTGAGCACGCCATACGGCGCCTACGACGTACGCGGGCTGAATCAGTACGCGCTCGCCGAGGGTGGCATTGGGGCATTCAACGCAGCATGGGGAGACGTGTCTCGGAAGCGGGCCATCTGTGGCACCGACGAACGGCGCGAGGACCCCTGTAGCCTGGACGTGCACGAGGTCACGGTGCGGCAGGGAGAGGTCGTCGCGGTGTCTACCGAACCGGGAGCTGGCAGCATCCCGAAGCACAGCGTGGTGCTGCTCGGCCGAGAAGAGGGCGCAAGCACTTTGCGCTTGCTCCAGGTCGGTGATCAGGTGCACGTCAGCTACTATTTGGCCTCCTCCGAACGCGTGCCGTTCCTCTTCGCGGTTGGCGGGCATCCGATCCTGCGCGACGGCGCGCCGCTCCCCGGTCTGGACGATTCGGTGGCGGCGGTGCGCAGCGGGGCTGGCGTCAGCGCGAACGGCCGGAAGTTGTTCCTCCTCGCGCTGGATCGAAACGCGGCAGGTATGACCTACGCAGAGCTCGCGGCGCTCTTGCTGTCACGGGGTGCTGCCTCGGGCGTCAACCTCGACGGCGGCGGCTCTTCGACTCTGGTGGCCCGCGAGCCGGGGGCGTCCGAGATCACCGTGAAGAACCTAGCGCCAGGTGACTTCGAGCGCCCCGTCCCCAACGGCATCGGCGTACTCACCGTTCCGTAGATAGCGCGTAGGAGGACGATTGCCGAAAGGCTGCAGGAAGCGTCCAAGCTTGGCGAGCCTCGCCTGGTCGTTCGTCCAGAGCGCATCCTCGAGATCAGTCAGCGTGGCAGTGGTGACCAGCTCGAGCCGTCCCACGAACACCCGGGCGACGCGTGCCGGTGCCGGATCGATCTCCAAGGGCAAAGTGCGATCCACGACAGGCTGGGGAACGATGTAGAAGAGACGCGTGCCCTCCTCGAGCCACGCGTCGCTCCAGGTCGCCACCATGGCACTAGCCTCTTTCGGGTAAAGGCCCTGCGCCACGAGGATCTGTTCGAGCGTCGTCCGCACGGACGCCGGCTCGTCGTCCAACGCCGGCGGCCGGAGCGTCGCGCGGTCGGCCAGCGCCGGATGCAGCTCATAGCCGACCTGGCCGTCGCGGCTCTCGAATAGCAGCAAGGCCGGAATCTCGTCGCTCCCCAGATTTGCGACCTCGATCTCCCCTCCCGGGGCGACGCGCGCGCTGAGAGGCAGCGGGAAGGTGCCCACGCCGCGGTAGAACAAGAATCGCTCACGCTCCGCGCCGACCAGGAGCGGTGCCGCATCCGTGTCGCGCGCCTCGTAGTAATGGTTGGGAGCGCTCTCGGTCGGGAATCGCGCTTCGGCGTGCGGAACGATTCTGACGCCGTCCCAAGTTATGGTGCTCCTGAAGCCAGCCGTCGTGATACTGCTGGGCTCGACGTGAGCGGGACCGACCGTGGCGCGCGGGAAATACTCGGTGATGAAGCCCTGCGGGAAGCCAACGTTAACGTTCAAGACGAGCTCGTGAGGCGTGTAGAAGTAAAGAACAGGCGTCTCCATGCGGACGGTGGCAATACACCGCGCCTTGGGCGGGACGTTCCACGCTCGCTGGACGAAGCTTGGCAGGTCCGGCGGGCCAGCGAGCGGAAACCACGGGACCGCGTGGCCTTCCTCTCCAGCAATGGAGGTGAACGTGCCCCACTCGTGAACGATGAGATCAGTTGCGTTCTCGGTGGCCGTTCTGGACGTCGAGATCGCCAGGACGATCATCGCCACGATGGCCACTCTCGTTAGCTTGCGCACAGCAGTCTCCTTTTCTTCCTTTGACAGCCATTGACGGATGTTCAAGACTGGCCCGACCTCAAGGTCGGGCTACAGATGTCCCAGGTAGGTCAGTGTCGCAGCAGAACGGAGCCTGGAGTCAGTGAGTGACCGTGAATGTTACCGTTACTAACAGAATGAGAACGGCAATCGCCATGGCCGTGCTCGCAGCCAGCGTGCCGCTGGCGGGTGACAAAGCCGTGCGGGCGCGGGACTCCGAGGCGACGATGAGCGCACCCGTTGTGCTGCGGGGAAGCGTCGCAGACCGCGTCCGTTTGGGTGATGCGGAAAGCGAGGCCGCGCACCAGCTCACCAGCGACGGCGGGAGCGAGATGCAGATGGAGACCATCGAGCAAGGCCAGCTGACCGAGCGCGTCACGGCGCGATCGGTCGCTGCGGGTGGACGCTTCACCGCTCGCCTGCAAGCCGCTGAGGAACAGCCACTGACCTTGCAGTTTCGGGAGCTGCGGCCGAATGATGCCTGGGGCGCCGGGTTCGGATTCCGTGTCTACCTCGATGGTCAGCTGCACTACGTTCGTGATCCGGCGTCTCCTGATCCCGGCGGTGGCCCCTACAGCAGCTTCTTCCTCGAAACGCGTGACCCTGAGATCCTGCGAGACGGTTGGGTTGAGGTGACCGTGGAGGGCACGGATGCCGAGCCCGCCTACTTCAGCGACATCTGGAGCTACGCCGACCTCACCAGGATGGTGACGCGACAGGACATGCGCGTACCGGACCGGCTCGTCTTCGTCCTCGGTCAGGACTACCTTTCAGACGAGCTGTTCCGCGAGCGCCTCGACGACATCAAAGAGAACATCCACTCGAGCGACCGGGTCGGGCTCGGCATGGGCTTCCTGGACTACTTCACCGTGCGTACTGGTGCGCAGATGGCGGCTAACTACCAGCGCTACCTGCGCCTCAGTCGCGAGTACGGCCTGCCGTTCGCGATCGAGTCAACGGCCGACTGGGAAGGCACGCCCAGAGGGATTCCCGACGGCAAAGGCGGTTACTTCGGAGACCTGCAATACCAGCAGATCCTGTGGAGCCCTCAAGACCAGACCGGTCCGGACAAGGACGTTTACGTCAATCCCGGAGGTGAGACGCAACGCCTCACTGACCTGCTCGGAGAGGACTACGAGCAGCACTATGGATTGTCTGTCCCAAACATCTGGGGTAACACGCCTTGGCTGACCTGGCGTCATCCGGATCTCAATGCGTACTACGAGCGCAAGGCCAACGAATCGCTCGAAGAGGTCGGTCGCCTGCTGTCGGAGCTCCAGCGTCAAGGCGAGGCGTGGCGGATCCTGCCATTCTCGACAGCGAACGAGAGCGTCTACTGGTCGAAGCGCAGCGGGATCGGCGTCGCAGACAGGGCCTACACGGAGCACAACGGAGGCGTAGAGCGCCGCGACCTCTATGCCGACTACAACCCCTACACCGTGGCTGCCGCGGCCGAAGATGGCGTCACGCTCGACCCGACTGACGGCCTATCAGACGCGGAAAAGGCGTGGCTCTACAAGAACCAGTCACATCACCAGCAACTCTTCGCCGACGCGTTCTATTGGGGCATGCCGCGGGAGCGCATCCAGGTCATCGATGGAAGGCTCGTTTATCCCAAGGACATGCTGCGTCACAACATCCACAGCGAGATCTACTCGCGCATGCAGGAGCCGTACTATAGCGGCGTCTTCCCGAGCACCGCTCAAGGGGTCGTCGAACGCGCGAGACCTGGTGCGCAGTACATCTCGCTGAACAACTACAACCCGGGCGGCTTCTATCACCTGCAGAAGCTGCGTGAGTTCGGCCGCATCGCCAACCCAAATCTGGAGAGCTCCGTGTCCGGCCACCCGCCAGATAAGACGCTCCTCCTGCGTCAGGCGTACGTCAACGGCTCGCGCTACACGTCACCCTACAACTGGCATGTCGGGTCCGCCGCAGAATGGATTAATCCCTTCGTCGACGACCTGATGCCGTGGGACGTCGTTCACGACACAGAGCCGGATGGTGAGGTCAGCGGCCAGATCATCGTCTCGCAGGAGCTCACCGCCGGGGAGCTGCGGCTGGCGAACCGGATCGACGCGCGTCTCCACCGGGATGGTCAACCCGCGCCACTACGCCTGACCATCTACAACGCTCCCGACAAGACGCAGGTCGTCGCTATGAGACATTTGGCCGCGAGCGAGATCGTCGCGGACGGCTGGGTGGCGTTCTCCTTCCCCATCGTCGAGCTCGAGCGCGGGCAGACGTACCTCGTCGAAATCGAGCAGCTCGGCGACGGAAGCCCAGCTTACGTGTTTCCGACGGCGACCGGTTCCTTGCTCTATCGGGTTGGTCTCGACCTGGAAGCCGAACGCGACCGCAGCATGGTCATCACCTGGCGGCGAGACGCCGCCGATGCGATCCGGCACGTAACCGCGGATCTCACGCCGGGCGACACCGACGCGCAACACACGCTGGCCGCGGCGCGCCGTGCGCTTACCGAGCACCGCTATGTGGATGCCTATCGGCTCGCCATCAAGGCAGACGCGCAACGGCTCCCGGTGTCGTATTACAGCGCCGACGGCACGTCAACGCTCGCACCGTTCCCGCTCACGGTGCAATCCGGGACAGCGCTCGACGTGGATGTGAGGACGTTCCAACCTAACAGGGAGCTCGCCTTCGCGATCACCACCTACGCTTCGGGACGCGTTGACATCGCCGTGGAGGGATTCGCCGATCGTGACGTGTTCGTCGACAGCAAACCGGTGAGGGCCTCACGAGATGGCAAGATAACGTCGTTCAGGATCGATTCTGTCGGCCCGGCTCGACACGACATCCGTATCAGGTGAAGTGACATTCGGCTGCGCAAGATCAATGCCGAGCTGGCCCCGGGGCGAGCTCGGCAGCTTACCTTCCGGCTCGCCGCGCCTCACGTGTGGACCCAACGGTGGCGCTTCGTGATGAGTGATATTACGGGGGACCACGCCGCGGCGACGGGGCCGCGGCGCGATGTCACGTTGTGGCAGCGACTAGTGGTCCTGTCATCATTCCGTCGCGGGTACGCCTAGCTCCCCGAGCTTCGCGGCCATATCCTCTGCCGACGTCCCCGGGTTGACCTCTTTGTCGACCGCGGCAATGCGCCCCTCTTTGTCGATGTAGAAGGTCCAGCGGCTGGCGACGCCGCGGTCATTCAGCACTCCGTAGGCTTTGGCTGTCTCCGTGGTGGGATCGCTCAAGAGCGGGAAGTCGGCTTCCTGCTCCTTCGCGAAGCCGGTGTTGTCCTCGAGCGGGTCGACACTCGCCATGAAGTAGGTGACGTCGTACTCCCGAATCAGGTGCCCCTTCTCCGCTAGCGACTTGCACTCGATTGTGCAGCCTTTCGTGTAGGCCTTCGGGAACCATGCGACAACCACGGATTGCTTGCCTCGGAAGTCGGCAAGCTGATACGTCTTCCCGTCTGAGGCTTGGAGCGTGAAGTCGGGCGCCATGTCACCGACCTGCGGCCCGTTCTCCTGCGCCATGAGGCTCCCTCCGAGTATCACCGCCAATCCAATCGTCAGCCATCCACGCATACCGTCCTCCTTCCACCACCCATGGGTACGCCCGGTGCGCGATCGCGTGCGCCGCCATAGACACCGGCTTGTAGCGCGTGAGACGCTTCTACGGGCGTCGAGGGTTCAGGATACCAGCTTCGCTGGTATCCATCTATTGGCTGGGCCCCGCTGCGCGGGGCCTGACATCTCCTCAGGACCAAGAAACTTGCTACATTCGTTACGATGGAGGCCTTAGGAGATGTCGGTGACATCCACGGAGGAGCGCATGAAGGCGAACTGGAAGGACAGACGCGAGTTCCTGAAGTCGTCACTCGGCACCACGGCCGCAGCGGTGGCGTGGAGCCAGGCCCAGGTCGGAGTCGCATCCACGCAGGCGCAGCCGAAGCCGCCAGCGGGGCCGCCTCGCATCCGCTTTTCAGCGATCGGCTTGAATCATGGCCACATCTACGGCCAGGTGGAAGCGGTCATCCGCGGAGGCGGCGAGCTGGTCTCGTTCTACGCCAAAGAGAGCGACCTGGCACAGGAGTTCACCAAGCGCTTTCCGCAGGCGACGCTGGCCAAGAGCGAGCGCGAGATTCTCGAGGACGAGTCGATCCAGCTCGTTGTCAGCGCCTCCATCCCCAATGAGCGCGCCCCACTCGGTGTCGAGGCCATGCGCCACGGCAAAGACTTCATGGTCGACAAGCCGGGCATCACGACGCTGGAACAGCTTGCAGAAGCTCGTAAGGTGCAGGCGGAGACGAAGCGCATCTATTCGATCCTGTACAGCGAGCGGCATGAGAACCGCGCCACCGTCAAGGCAGGAGAGCTGGTCGCAGGCGGCGCGATTGGCAAGGTGATTCAAACCATAGGACTCGGGCCACATCGCATGAACCCAGACAGCCGTCCGCCGTGGTTCTTCGAGAAGGAGCGGTACGGCGGCATCGTCACCGACATCGGCTCTCATCAGTTCGATCAGTTCCTGTTCTTCACCGGCTCGACGGAAGCCGAGATCGTGGCGTCCCAGGTCGGCAACGTCCACCACCCGCAATATCCGGGGCTCGAGGACTTCGGCGACGTGATGGTCCGCGGGAACGAGGGCACCGGGTACATTCGCGTGGACTGGTTCACGCCGGATGGTCTCGGCACGTGGGGTGATGGCCGGTTGACGATCCTCGGCAGCGACGGCTTCATCGAGATCCGGAAGAACATCGACATCGGAGGGCGCCCCGGCGGCAGTCACCTGTTCCTCGTCGACCAGAAGGAAACGAGATACGTCGACTCGAGCGACGTGACGCTGCCTTACGGCGAGCGCTTGGTCGATGACATCGTGAACCGCACCGAGACGTCGATGCCGCAGGCGCACGTCTTCCTGGCCATGGAGCTCGCGCTCCTGGCCGAAAAGGACGCGCAGCGGCTAGGCGGGCTTGCTGAGTAGCCCTTCGACCTGGCGCAAATGATTGAGGTCGTGGCCGGCGTAGAGCCGGATGAGATGCGACACGCTCTCGCGGCCCCGCTCTTCGTGCATCCCGAAGTTCTCGTACAGCGCCGGGTCGACACTGCGCAGGACACGTAGGGTCCCGCGACGGTTTGCTTCGAAGAGATCCAACGACTCGCCCGGGGGCGTCTGCTCGTATGTGAACACCTCCGCCCAGCGGTCCTGATCGAAGGGCTGCAGCGCGGTGCCGCTGCTCACGAGAATACTGCGAAGCCGCCAGCCGGCGACCACCTCACAGTCGGCGAGATGCGCGAGGATCTCGGCAACGGACCAGCGACCTGGTGCTGGCTTCTGCCGCAGCATGTCCTCCGAACGTCCTTCGACCAGTTGACGAAGACGCCCTGCCGTGGAAGTCAAGACCTCCCACGGGTCGGCATCTCCAACATTCGACAAGATTCGCTGTGTGTACTGTGTGGGTGTTTCGCTCATCGGTGTCATCTTTAGAGATGTGTCGTCAGTTCCCCGATGACAACGGCTTGCCTTCATACAGACGCTCGCCGGCTGGAATCGCCAGATCGCTCAGGACGTTCTGTGACGGCGGCGTCGGGCAGGTCGTATAGGGGTTATAGGCGCACGGCGCGTTGTAGCTCCGATTGAAGTCCAGCAACAGGCGACCGTCTTGCGGCGAGTCGGCATAGAGCTCGCGGATACCGTAGGTCTCCGAACCGGCCAAGCGGTCGCGGAACACGAACCACACACGCCCATTGTCGTCCCACGCCTGCAGGCGCACCGCGCGGCCATCGATGGTCAGCTCTGCCTCGCCTGGACTCTCCATCGAGATCGGGTCTCCCAGGATGTTGACGCCAGGAACTTGACGTGGCGCGGCGTATTCGGTGAAGCGCGCCTCGATCCGGTAGCGTGCGTCGATTGGAAACCAGCGCATGCCGGTGAAGGAGCGCATCACCGGTCCTTCCGGGTCGCGCAAGCGGAGCGCGAGTCGTGGTCCGCTCCGATGCAGGAACAGCGTCAGGCGGCCGAGCCGCAGTTGGTCGGCCGGTCGCTCCGGGTTGGCCTCCGCCGAGCGCAGCTCGAAGGCCTCGGGTGCCGGCTCGTCGTTGAGCTTCGGTGTGACCCCCTCCGCGAGGGTGACGAACACGCGATCGCGACTGCGCTCTACCGTCCCGACGAGCGGCGGTGCCGCGTCACCTGGGAGGACAATGTCATTCCCGTCCGCTGAGCCCATCTTCCAAGCGCCCTCCTCGAGCGTGAACAAGCCGGCGACGCTGAGCCATCCTTCGTCTGACTTCAACGACGCCTCTCGCTCCGCGCGAAAGCGCTCGACCTCTGCTCGGTACTCGTCGTTTGGCGCGCCACTGGACGTTTCTGCCGCTGGCTGCGAGCATCCGAGCGTTAGCGCGACGCCGATCAACCAGCCAAAGTTTAGCGTTCGACGAAAAGAGGACTTCCCCCGCCCCGTGCTGTCGACACCGTGGCTCATCGTCTCAATGTACCTGCTCCCGGTCCCAAACAGAAGCTCCCGGGCCGAAAAGGAACCGGGTTCCTTTTTCCGGGTTGCCGGCCGGCGCGGAGTTGTGTCATCTCTATTGCAATCCCATATGAGTCGCCTACGCGCCGCCTTACGACGGCTCTTTCATGAGTGGTGCGAACCTGCATCCGGAGATGCGACTCGATCTCGTCCGCCAGTTCCGCATCGCCGCGCGTGCCGACCATGCCACGCACGCGGCTCCAGAATCGCCACAGTCCCCTCACGCGACGCCTCCCTATTGGATGACCACACAAGATTGCCACAAGACCTGTGGGATAGCAATAGAGAACATCCTTGGGGACTAGCTGGAACGTGGAGAGGTGCTCTTCTCCTAACTTGGCTTCGCAAGGGCAAGATGGATGCCGAGCTCCCGCCGGCACTTCTTTCTCACATCCGAAATTAATCCGAGACCCACGATTTCGCTTGACAGGATTTTGTCGACGAGTGCGTCGCAGTTCGGTCCCCGCGCCTGAATGCCTCCTCGAGACGCATGCGACCCATATGGCGGCCGGCGCCGGCCCAGTGAAGGTCGCGGAGACCCTCGGACCGATGTCGTGGCACCTAGGGGCGTACACGCGGTGGAAAATGCCGGGGGTTATGATGGTGCATGTCGACGTCAGCACGCCTCGATCCCACCCCTGATCCCTCGATCCCCACGCCGGTGCCCGGCGGCGCGACTCCTCCGGCCGAGGAAGAGATCGGGCGACTGGGCGATGCCATCGCCGAGCTCTCCGCGCGCATCCAGGCGGCCACCTATGAGCTGTTGGTCTTGATCCGCCGGTTCGATGAGCGTGCCGGCTGGAACGACGGCGGCTGTCTCTCCTGCGCGCACTGGCTCAGTTGGCGGACCGGCCTCGACCCTGGCGCGGCGCGCGAGAAGGTGCGCGTGGCGCGCGCCCTCGCGAGGTTGCCTCTAATCAGTGCCGCGATGCAACGGGGCGAGCTCTCGTACTCGAAGGTTCGCGCCGTCACCAGGATCGCGACCCCTGACAATGAGACGCGCCTCGTGGGGGCGGCGCGGGGCGGCACCGCAGCGCACGTGGAGCGGTTGGTCCGCGCATGGCGCCGCGCCGACCGGCTGGAGGAGGCCCGGGAGACCGCGCGGCGCCACGAGCAGCGATCGCTCCAGACCTGGGTGGATGACGACGGGATGCTGGTGATCCGCGGCCGGCTGACACCGGAGCTCGGGGCCGTGGTGCAACGGGCGCTCGAGGCGGCGAGCGACCGGCTGTTCCGCGAAAGCGTGGCCGACCCGCGCGACGACGCCACGGCGGAAGTGACCCCCGCCCAACGCCGGGCGGATGCCCTCGGGCTCCTCGCCGAGAGCGCCTTGGCGAGTGACCTGGATCGGGGGACAGCGGGCGATCGGTATCAGGTGGTCGTCCACGTCGACGAGGACACGCTGACAGCGGACGCTGGAACGGCCGACGGGGAGGCGGTTGCGTCCGACGCCGGCCAAGCGGTGCTGGAGGATATGGATGGGACGCACGTTTCACCTGAAACGTCGCGGCGCCTGGCCTGCGATGCGTCGACCGTGGTGATGCGGCATGCGCCAGACGGCAGCGTGCTCGATGTCGGCCGGAAGCGGCGGACGATTCCCCCAGCGATCCGCCGCGCACTGACCGCCCGCGATCGCCACTGCCAGTTTCCCGGCTGCACGGCGCGGCACTGTGACGCCCACCATCTTCACCATTGGTCCGCCGGCGGCGCGACGCGGCTGACCAATCTTGCCTTGCTCTGCAAACGCCACCATCGGGCGGTACATGAAGAAGGCTTCACGCTCACGCGAGGCCTGGATGGCACGGTCGACGTCTGCCGCCCCGATGGCCGGCCGCTGCCAGCCTCACCGCCCGTCGCGCGCTGGAACGGTTGTGACCGTCATGTCCGTGATCCACTCGCGCCGAATACCGGGCGCTTGATGGCCGCGGGCATCAGGATTGGCCCGCGCACGGCCACCCCCGACTGGTTCGGTGAACGGCTCGACCTGGCCTACGCGCTCGACGTGCTACGAGATCGCCCAGTGGCCGTCCCCCCAGTCGGGGCGTTTCCGATGAAAGGTCGGTCGCGATGTCGCTCGTGGAAGAAGGCGTCCCCACGTGACGGGCAATAGTTGGATTTCTTGGTTTCCGAAATGAATTGTCGGGGCTGACAAAGTCGTGCTCGAGAACCTCTACTTCCTTCCTGCGTTCTTGTTGGGCAAGGCGCAGAACGCCCCAACGTACTCGAGGCGCTTCACCGACCGCACGGAGATTGCCTTGCCTGCCTCGTCTAGCGTGCCTGTTAACTCGATGTGGTACCCCACGTCGGCGCTGACGGATGGGTAGTCTCTTACCTCGAACAGCGCCCTGGCTTGCTCGCTGATGAAGACTGGCGTGACACCATCCTTCAGGCAGCGCTTGACGCAGTCAGGGTTGTTCGGACCGATATCGCCTCGCGCAATGCGGGGCGCCGCGCATTGAAGATCCGAGAACCAACCAGTCCATGTCTTGACTTTGGACTCCGGGGCGTCCGGAACCGCTCGCGCGGGCATCCCCGCTACGTCATTCGCGCCGGCGTCCAACAGAGCCAGCGTCAGTACCACTGCCAGTATCGATATACCTGTGCGAACCATGCTACCTCCTCCTGCTCTCAGAATCCCTTTGCCGCGACAGTCACCCGTGATATAGAATAACTATATTGCTGTTCGATACTCTTAGTCAACCACACCAGACAAGGATGGCTCTGGGGAGACATCATGGCGAAGCATCAAATACCGGAGCCCCAGACGGCGCTGCTGAAGGGCACACTCGACCTCCTGATTCTGCGGACGCTCGAGCTTCAGCCACTTCACGGGGTTGCCGTGGCAGAACGCATCTTCCAGACAACGCGTGGAACGTTCCAGGTGAAGGCGGGATCGCTCTTTCCCGCCCTGCATCGCCTCGAGCAAGAAGGCTGGATCGAAGGACGATGGGAGGAGACCGTCGATAAGCGGCGGGTCAAGACCTACACGCTCACGCGCGCCGGTCGTCGTCAGCTCGAGGCCGAAACGGCCAGCTGGCAGCGCATCGTCGCCGCAATGAATCTCGTGCTCGAATCGACGTAACGACGTCCGTGCTCTCGTGCTATATCGACGCCCGACGTAAAGGTCGGGCCTCCCTGGGAAAGGTGCGGCATGCCGTTGACGCGCAGGATTGCGAGCTTCTTCAACACGCTTCTGGGCAGATCGCGCCTCGAGCGCGACCTTGCCGAGGAGCTGCAGGGGGCCATCGAAGAGTTGGCAGCGCGCAACCAACGAAGCGGCTTGGCACCAGACGAGGCGCGACGGCAGGCGCTCATCGAGCTGGGCGGCGTCGAGCAGGTCAAGGAAGGCGTTCGGCGCGCGTGGGTCGGATCGGCGGTTGAAACCACGCTGCAGGACCTTCGGTATGGATGGCGCAGCCTTTGGCGCTCGCCGGGGTTCGCTCTCGTCGTGACGCTCACACTCGCGCTCGGTATCGGCGCGAACGTGACGACCTTCAGCGTCGTGCGGTCGGTGCTGTGGCGACCGCTCCCGTATCCGGATGCGGATCGCATCGTGTTCGTGAGGGTCGATGTCGGTGGTGTGCCGGACGCGGGCGCGGCGTCGGCGGAGTTCTGGGACATTCGCGGGCAGAGTCGCTTCATCGACCACGTCTCGACGATCGCCGGCCCAGATGCCCATGTGAACGTCGATGGCGAGGTAGAACGGGTCGCTGCCGCCAGCGTGACCAACGATGTGCTCCCGCTCTTCGGTGCCGTGCCGCTGGCGCTCGGCCGTGAGCTGCACACAGCGGAGGACTTTCGTAACGGCCTCATGCGGATTGTAATAAGCCACGATCTGTGGCGCCGCCGATTCGGCGCGGATCCCGACATTGTGGGACGCTCCGTGAACGTCAACAACAAGACAATGCAGATCGTTGGCGTGCTTCGCCCCGGCATGCAGCTGTTTCTTCCGCGATCAGCGGGGATCACCGAACAGATTGACGTCTGGTTCCCATGGCCTGACATCGGTGACTCGCCGACCGACCGGGGCTATCCGCTCCTGGGACGGCTGGCGCCCGGTGCGACTCTCGACCAGGCACAAGCGGAGCTCGACGCCCTCGCCGCACGTTTCGTCAGAGATCATCCCGACGCGTATCGGAACAAGACGCTACGGCTGGCCGTGCGCCCGCTTCGCGAAGCACTGACCGCGGAGGCGAGGCCAGCGCTCGTCGCCCTGGCCGGTGCGGTCGGCTTCGTGTTGCTGATCGCGTGCGTGAACGTCGCGAACCTGATGTTGGCGCGGAATAGGAGTCGTGACCACGAGCTCGCGATTCGTCTCGACCTGGGCGCTGGCAGAGCACGGCTCGCGCGACAACTGCTCACCGAGAGCGTGCTGCTCGGCGCTGTCGGTGGCAGTGTTGGCTTGTTGGCAGGCTATCTCGGTTTGTATCTGGTCGAGTGGCTGCGTCCGGTCCATTTGCCGCGGCAGTCACACATTTGGATGGACGGCCCGGTTGTTGTCTATGCCGTGGCGCTCTCGGCAGCGACGAGCCTCGTCGTCGGCCTGCTGCCTGCACTGAAGACGACCGCCCGCCAACGGCCCGACGCGCTGGGAGCCACTCGATCGCAGACGTCAGCACCGGCCACGCGTAGGCTCCAGCATGGGCTCGTGATTGCGGAGGTGGCGCTATCGATTGTGCCGTTGGTGGGCGGCGGCTTGATGATTCGCACGTTCGTGAATCTCGTGTATGCCCCGATTGGCTTCGACGCCTCCAATCTGCTCACGGCCAAGGTCCCGTTTAGCTTGCGTCAGTTTCCGGACGCTTCGCATCGCTGGGCCTTCTACCGCGAAGCCATGGAGCGCGTGCGGGAATTGCCTGACGTGGAGGCGGTGAGCGCCGCATACCCGCTGCCGTTCGCCCCGCTCACGAGGCGCTACGGACGAGACGGAGATGAGGGAGCACCGCTGTCGCTGGGGACAATGCAGACGATCATGCCCGGCTATCTGCGAATCGCGCAGATCACGCTGCTTGCGGGACGAGACTTTACAGTGCACGACCTCGACGCCCAGCGGCCGGTCGTCGTCATCGATCGACGAATCGCGCGACAGCTTTGGCCGGAAGGCGCACTCGGCAAGCGTCTGGTCATGCAGCAAGGCCGGGACCGTGAGGTGCTCGAGGTGATTGGCGTGACGAATGCCGTTCGCATGTCGGGGATTGACGACGAATCCACGCCACATTTCTTCGTCCCCTATCATGTCTACGCCGTCGAAATGTCGCTCGTCATCGAGACACGGCAGAGCGCGGAAGCAATTGGCCCGGTTATCAAACGCACGATCGAGCCTCTCCGCACCGGTCGCGCCGTGTTCGATATCCGGCCGATGAGCGAGTACGTCGCCGACGCCATGAGCGACACGCGGTTCACGATGCTCGTCCTCATGGGATTTGCATCCGCCGCGCTGCTCCTCACTGGCGTCGGCCTCTACGGCACGTTGGCGTATCTCGTCTCCCAACGGACGCGGGAGCTCGGCGTGCGCATGGCGCTCGGCGCCTCGGCCAGCCGCATCCTGGCCATGGTCCTTCGCGAGGGTGCGGTGCTCACCGTCATTGGCGCGTCCATCGGTCTTCTCGGTGCGCTTGCCGTCACCGCCACCCTTCGTTTCCTTCTCTACCACGTCGAGCCGTTCGACCGCGTCACGCTCGTGGGATCCGCCACTGTGGTCGCAATCGTCGCGGTGCTCACTGCGGCACGCCCGGCCTGGCGCGCGACACGCATCGATCCCAACCTTGCACTTAGAAGCGAATGAGTGGGGAAGGGGAGCGCAACGGGAACGGCGACGCAGGCCACGTTGCAAAGCCATAGAGCTGCCACAGGTTCCAAGAGGTAATCTATCTTCGGGAACGATCACGTTCTGGCACAGCCGCGTACCTCCTCGCCAGTGTGCGTGATCATGCGCGCAATCACCAGTGCCATTGGAGTTGACGAGGTGAGGAGTCTACCAGTAGAGTCCTGTCACAGGAATTCCCATTCGCTCTCTACTGACAGGGGTGGTATGTCATGACATTCGTCAGGTACTCCAGGCTCTGGCTTGCTGCCTGCCTGCTCATGCTCGCCAGCGCGGCAGCCCTCCAGTCGCAGACATTGACCGCCTCGCTGTCCGGGACTGTCTCGGACTCGACCGGTGGCGTCCTCCCCGGCGCGACGGTCACCCTCACGAACGCAGCCACGAACGTGGTGGCGTGGCAAGACGTCACCAACAGCGGCGGGGCCTATTTCGCGCCGGCACTGGCGGTCGGCACGTACGATGTGCTCGTCGAGCTCGAAGGCTTCAAGACGGTTGCGATCCAGGGCGTCCGCCTGCAGGTCGACCAGCGGGCACGCGTGAACGCGACGCTCGATCCGAGTGAGCTGGAAGAAACCGTGACGGTGGTCGGTGAGAGCTTCGGTCGCCTCGAGTCCGAGACTTCCTCGCAGGGGCTCACGATCAACACGTCACAGGTGCAGAATCTGCCGTTGCCCAGTCGCGACGTGCTGAGCCTCCTGACCCTGGTCGGCGGCGTGTCGAGTGGCGGCGCCGCGACAGGCATCAACCCGGCCCAGCTCTCTATCAATGGCAGCCGCACGCTGAACAGCGAATTCACCGTGGACGGGGTTTCGGTCGTCTCCGGCTCGACGGGCGGCCTCACGCGCCGCCCATCCACCGAGGCGCTCCGCGAGTTCAAGGTGCTGACGGCGAGCTACTCCGCCGAATACGGCCGCACCTCCGGCGGTTCCGTGAACGCGGTGGTCGACTCGGGCACAAACGCGTTCAGAGGCAGCCTCTATGAGTACTTCCGGAACGAGAAGCTCAACGCCAACAACTTCTTCAACAATTTGCGAGGCGACCCGAAGCCTCGGGACCGCTACAATCAGTTCGGCTTCACGCTCGGCGGTCCTGTCACGTTGCCGGGGCTTTTCAGCGGTCGCGATCGGACCTTCTTCTTCGCGAACTATGAGGGGCTGAGGCGCAGCCAACCATCGACCGAGATCTCGACGATTCCGGACATGGCGTTCCGATCCGGCGATTTCTCGGCCTCCCCGGTGACTGTGATTGATCCGCAGACTGGCCAACCATTCCCAGGCAATCGGATCCCGACAAATCGCATCGACCCGGCCGCCGCGAAGATCATGGCGCTGCTGCCAGAGCCGAACGCTGCCGGCACCCCAGACCCGGCGAGCGGACGACGGGTCTCGAACTACGTGTTCAGCGAGTCCAGGGTTCCCTCGACGAACGAGCTCACGGCGCGCGTGGATCACAACGCGGGCCGGCAAGCCCGATTGTTTGGACGCTTTACGCACTACCGCGTCGACTCGCCAGCCGCGCAGATCATCCCAGGCCCACTTGACCCTGCCGTCGGTGACAGCGCTAGCAAGGGCTACCAGACGGCCGTAGGTTGGACCCATACCTGGTCACCGACGGTCGTCACCGAAGCGCGCTTCGGCTACATGCGGGACGACCCGAGAATCGATCCGCGCAGCCAGGGGATCGACGTGCCGGAGGTCCTCGGCATCGAGCGCTCCGCCTTTCCGGGCACGCCTCATCTGAACATCTCGGGCTTCAATGATCTCGGCATGAACTCGAACACGCTGCGTCGTCAGATCAACAACAACTACCAGGCCTCAATGGGCCTGACATGGCTTCGCGGTTCCCACACGCTCAAGATCGGCACGCAGCTCCGCTTCAACCAGTTCAACGTGCTCAATCCTGGTGCCAGATTCGCCGGCATCTACGACTTCAACGGCGAGATCACATCCCCGACGAGCTCCTCGGGGAACGCCGTCAACGCTATGGCCGATTTCCTCCTGGGTGCGGCCAAGACTGCCGACTACGAGCTGCCCCAGCCGATGACGGGGCGGCGCAACTACAACCTCGGCGTGTACGTCCAGGACGATTGGAAGGTGACCCCGACGCTCACCCTGAACATGGGCGTGCGCTACGAGTACGAGTCGCCGATGTGGGTCGACAATGACATCTACTCGCGGCTCGACCCGGAGACCGGCCGGCTGCTCGTGGCCAACCAGAACGCCTCACGGACACTCGACATCGAAGGGGACAAGGTCAACTTCGCGCCTCGAATCGGCGCGGCGTACTCGCTCGACGACAAGACGGTGCTGCGCTCCGGCTTTGGGATTTTCTACAGCCAGATCTTCTCCAATCTCGGCGGGATCGTGCTCTATCCCGGCTTCACCGTGCGCGACGAGTTTTCGGACCTCGGGGTCGGAATCGCCAGCCTGCAGCTGGTCATCAGCGGGTACGCGCTCGGGCTCGGCGCGATGCTGATCACCGGTGGGGCGCTGGCCGACCGGTTCGGGGCGACCCGGGTCTGGCTCGGCGCAATGGTG